>JADGCM010000011.1 GCA_015228995.1 Magnetococcales bacterium | reverse complement strand
CGTTGCCCCACGAAATATGGCCGCATCGCGGCAACATTGATGACCAACAAGAGGTATTGGACGATTTTATCCGTACCTTGCCGCCGCTGGCCAACTGGAGCAAACGTTCAGACGCTTATGCCTTGCTGATTGGAGCCAGTCGTTATAAAAAAATGCCTGGGCGTCATTTTGCTGATCGTGATGTGATGAACCTGCGCCAGTTACTCGTTAGCCGTAGTTGGTTTATGGATGACGCCCAACATATCCGACAGCGCCTTGATCATGAGGTGACCCAATCGGCTTTGCAGTGGGATATCGACTGGTTAATCACCCAAGGACGGACTAACCCGAACGCTATGTTGCTGTTTTACTACTCGGGCCATGGCTTATTGCACCAGGTACAGTCAGGCCGTGAGGTAGGTCGTGAAGCCATGTTGTTGCCGATTGATGCCGATCCGGAGCAGTTGACTGCTACCACCGGCTATCCGTTGAGCCGACTCAAAGCTGAGCTGAGCAAATTGCCCAACAAGGAGATTGTGGTTATCTTGGACGCTTGTTTTAATCAGAGCAGCGCCTGTGCTACTTGGCGTCCGACTGGGGGAGGCGGACAACAGCATGGTGGTGGCAGTCCAACCCTGTTTGGTGGTAAGCCACCCTGGTTGGTGGCGGCTGTAAACAGTGGGGCATTGCCCTATCCACCTGGCAGGCAGAGCGGTTTTAGTTACTTCTTGATGCGGGGGCTATTGGGTGAAGCCGATGGTTTGGCAGATGGCAAACGAGACGGTTGGGTGGATATGGCGGAGGCTTTTCAGTACGCGCGTGACCGGTTGACAGAGAAACATCTGACCATGGATCCTCTTATGACCGCGCCAGCACGGTTGCGGATCAGCAAAATTGGGGGAGAGCGTTAATGGCCGGTCGTTATTGGACAACGGTGCTCGCGGCTAGTGTTGGCTTGCTGATGGCATGGTCCCTCGCTGGTCATCAAGCGGATGCTTTTCCTGTCAACGAGTGGGAACCGTTGCGCGACAGTGCCTCCGTTGCGGCCATCGCTGAGACCTTGCATGCTGGGGCTCCCTGGCGGGAACCAACGAGTGGCATGGCCTTTGTCTGGATGCCGGAGGGGTGTTTCAGAATGGGCAACGCCAATTCCGAAGATCGTGACCACGACGAGGGACCGGTCCACGATGTTTGTCTGAGTGGTTTTTGGTTGGGACAGCACGAGGTGACTCAGGGCGAATGGCGTCAGGTGATGCACAACAACCCAGCGCAATTTCGGCGTGGGGATGACTATCCGGTCGAGCGGGTCTCTTGGGACGATGCCGAGATGTTTATTGGCAAAATGAACCGTCTGTATGAGGGGCGACTCCTGTTTCGGCTACCGACTGAAAGTGAATGGGAATACAGCTGCCGTGATGGTGGCCACGACGTCCGTTACGCCGGCGGTGGGGATGCTGACCGCGTCGCCTGGTATCAACACAACAGTGGCGGCAGTCCGCAGCGTCATAGCAGCCGCGCCGCCAACCATCTTGGGCTGGCCGACATGAGTGGCAATGTTTGGGAGTGGGTACACGACTCTTACCGTGGTGATGGCTATAGCAAACATGGTCGCGATAACCCAGTGTGGGCTGGAGAGACGGTTTACCGTGTCATTCGTGGCGGTGCTTGGAATACCCCGGTAGCAGCGGTGCGTTGTGCCAATCGTGGTTTTGAGAGTTTCATAAGTAAAAAGCCAGATATCGGTTTACGGCTGGTGGTAACATTGCCCAAGAAGGGTGAAAATAGGGGCCGTCCATCCTTGAAAGACTTACCGTTATGATGTTGGTACGGAGCATACAACGTGATTGTGGCCCCACCGGAGCAGGGTGAGTTATCGGCATTCCGGTTTTGGTTTCTGGATCAGGTTGTGGCTCCGGTCTGCACCAATGTATTGGCCGGTCAGGGCATTGTCATTGGTTCGCATCAGTGTCAGTTGACGGTGCGTGGCGGCGGTTTAGGTATCCTGTTAATCGACCTGCTCCTGTTGGGAGAGCGCCCGGTGGTCGTTGTGACAGAGGTTTTAGTGGCGATTGAAATGGTCGATGTGCATTCGTTGTTCAGTAAGTTAGAAGATTTCCGCTATTTTTTCCCCCATTATGCCAACCACGAGCTATACGGCATGGTATACGGCCTATCCGTTGCCAAGCCGTTAAGTCAGTTTATCATTGATCAAGGGCTGTTCCTGCTGTTGGAAGATAGCACCGAACGGTTGTTCCGTTGCCTCAATCCACCGGCGTTTTCGCCTCGACAATGGAACAGGCATTAGCTGGCCATTGAATGTGACGGTCTGACGCTGTATCCTGAACAGACCTTCCGTTGAACGGACTGTCAAGAAGTAGCTTAAGGGTAGATCATGACCAATGCTAGGCAAGGTTCGGATGGCATTTACCACAATATTTACTCCTATCCGGAGATGGTTGTTGATCTGCTAAAAAACTTTCTCGACCCTGCTATGGTAGCAGAACTTGACCTGTCACGGATGAAAAGGCTGAACACTAAGTTCACTGCCGCCAAAGGAAACCGCCGTCGAGGGGATGTGGTCTGGGAGATTCCCTTGTATTCAGGTGGCAATCTCTATCTATTGTTGGTCCTGGAATTCCAGTCTGCCGTCGATGTTTGGATGGCCCTACGTGTCTGTGTTTACACCGGCCTATTGTACCAGCAGCTGGTTGCGGAGCGTAAGCTGACTTCAGAACAAGGGTTGCCACCGATACTGCCGATCATTTTATTTAATGGTGTGCCGCGTTGGCATGCGGTAACCAGTCTGCGGGACTTGATTCGAGTGCCAAACACATCACCGCTGTGGCATTTCCAACCAGATATGCGCTATTATGTCATGGACGAAGGGGCTTTTCCGCAGGAATTATTGCGATCGCTGCCCTCCTCATTGTCGGCAATCTTGTTCCGTCTGGAACATCCGACCGATGCCCAGTCTGTGGTGGAAGCGGGTCGTGATCTGGCGGAGTGGTTCAAGAACCACCCCGATGGTCCGCCGCTGAAACGGTTGTTTCGTGAGTTACTGGTTGGAGCGATGGAGCGAGTCAAGGGATCGCAACCCTTGCCGCCTGTACCGAAAGAGCTATTGGAGGTATCGAACGTGTTGGCAGATTATATTGAACAATGGAACAGGGACGCTGAGAAGAAGGGATGGCAAGAGGGTCGGAAAGAAGAAGGGTCATCAATTTTACTCCGCCTATTGCGTCGCCGTTTTCCCACTCTCCCAAATTGGGTTGAACAGAAAGTTCTTAATGCCAAAATGGAGTTGTTGGCAGAATGGACCGACCGAATTTTAGATGCCCGCTCACTGGAAGATATTTTTGGCGACGAGGCCCAACAGGCAACGCTTTGAGTGGTGCGGGTGTGGGAAGAGATTGGCTTGTTTAACGGTACGTTTATTGTTTGAAAAAAGGGGGATCCATGTTTGGAATATCCATGCCTGAATTGCTGATCATCTTACTGATCGTTTTTATCTTCTTTGGAGCGGGCAAGTTGCCGAAGATGATGAGCGATCTGGGTAAGGGGATGCGCAGCTTTAAGCGCTCATTGAATGGTGACGATGCCTCGGTCGAAACAACCGGCCAGGGCGCTATTGAGGGATCAAACGTCGCGGTGAATATCAAGAAAGACGGGACTCCAGTCGCCTAGGGCAGAAGGAACTCCCGTTATGTTTGGCATTAGTTGGACTGAGCTGCTGGTGATCATCATTGTTGCTTTGGTGGTGATTGGTCCAGACAAAATACCGGAAGTGGCACGCACCACCGCCCGTTTTGTGCGCCAGGTGCAGAAATTGGTTTACGACTTTAGGGAGAGTGTGCGTCTCGACGAACTCAAACAAGAGTTGCTTCACGATAAACCTCATCAACCCCCCCATCAACCTATAGAACCTCCCAAAGGATGATTTTGTGACGCTACTGGTCGGACCGGAGGATAAAGCCCCCCTAATTGACCATTTAATCGAGTTGCGTAACCGGTTGATGATTGCTATAGGTGTCGTTTTTATATTGTTCTCGCTACTATTTTCGTTGTTGTTTTTTGGTAGTTATGGCGACATCATCTTTGAGATACTGATGCACCCATTGCGTCAGGTAGTCGGGCCCGATTTTCGTATGGTTTACACTGGTCTGAACCAAGCCTTCTGGACTTACGTCAAGATGACAGCGTTCGTGTCGGTGTTTATCGGTTCACCGGTATTGCTGTTGCAGCTGTGGCGTTTTGTGGCCCCTGGTCTGTACCAGAGTGAGAAACGGGCGGTGGTGCCATTTCTAATTCTGGCACCGCTGTTGCTGTGTCTGGGGGGGGCTTTTGCCTATTTTATGGTGCTCCCCATCATCTTCCAATTTTATCTCAGTTTTACCTCACCAACGTTAGAGGCGTTGCCCTCTATCAATGAATATCTGGATTTAGTTACTGATTATCTATTTTTGTGTGGGGTGGTGTTTGAATTACCGGTGGTGCTGTTGCTACTGATTCGGGCCGGCATGACCTCCACGGCCAAACTGGTGCAGGTGCGGCGTTACGCCATTGTGGCTATTTTTATCTCTGCGGCTGTGGTGGCCCCTGATCCCCTCAGCCAGATTTTGATGGCGGTGCCGTTATTGGCATTGTACGAGTTAACCATTTTAGCCGGGCCCTTTATGGAACGACAACGCTCCCAAGTGGCCGAACAGGATGAGGAACAAGAGTTGTGAGTCGACCGGCCCCGTTGCATCTGATCCCACTCGGTGGGCTGAGCGAAATTGGCATGAACCTGATGATTTATGAGTATGATGGTCAGATGATCGTCATCGACTGTGGCATTGCCTTCCCCACTAGTGAAACATTGGGTGTGGATCTGATTATTCCGGATATCCAGTTTTTAGTTGAGCATCGCCAGCAGGTGTTGGCTTTTGTCTTGACCCATGGACATGAGGACCATATTGGGGCGCTGCCGTACATCTGGCCCCAGATTGGCTGTCCCATTTATGGTACCGACATGACGCTGGGATTGGTGGAACATCGTCTGCGTGAACATCAATTGCACACTCAGGCGAAAATGGTTCATGTCGATTATCGACGACCGTTCCAGATTGGGCCGTTTAATATCTGTTATATTCGTGTCACCCACTCGATCGTCCAGGCTGCGGCCCTGGCAATTACCACCGCGTTGGGAACTGTGATTCACACCGGCGATTTCAATATCGATCACACCCCAAAAAACGGTGTTGGTACCGATCTGTTTCGTCTGGCACACTATGGCGAGCAAGGGGTGTTGGCACTGCTGTCTGACTCCACCAACGTGACCGTCGCTGGCAACACCCGCTCCGAACAGATAATCGAGAAGTGTCTGGACAACATCCTAGCGGAAGCCACTGGGCTGGTGGTGGTCACCACATTTGCATCCAATTTGCACCGGTTGCAAACGGTTATTGAAGCCGCTGAGCGCTGTGGTCGTAAAGTGGCCATGGTGGGCCGCTCCATGCTGACCTACATGCAGATTGCGCGTTCGCTCGGTCTCATCAAGTTGCCAGCGGACAGTGTCATTGACATTAAGGCCGTCGACTATCTGCCACGGGAAAAATTATTGTTACTCTCGACTGGGAGCCAGGGAGAAAATAATTCTGCTATGGTGCGCATCACCAACGATGAGCAGCGCAACGTCCGCCTACAAGCGGGTGATACCGTGGTGTTCTCGTCGGCGTTTATTCCGGGTAATGAAACGACCATCTGGAGTTTGATCAATATGCTCAACAGTAAGGGTGTGTCTGTCAAACACTATTACGCCCAGCGTGATATCCATGTCTCCGGTCACGCGCCCCAGGAAGATTTGAAGTTGATGTTGGCTTTGACGCGGCCGCGCTTTTTTATGCCGATTCATGGCGAGTTGCGTCATCTCAATATGCACCGGCAATTGGCACACGAGATGGGCATCGACCTACAACACAGCCTAGTCGCTACCAATGGTGACTATGTTGAGCTAGATGGTCACTCCATCCGTATCGTTGACCATGTCCCGCACGGCCGCGTCTTTGTCGACGGCAAGGGGGTCGGGGATGTGGGCGATGTGGTGTTGCGTGATCGCAAGCATTTGTCCGAGGACGGCATTGTAGTGGTAGTAATGGTAATCGAAAAGGAGAGTGGCCACTTGTTAGAACGGCCGGAACTATTGACGCGAGGTGTGGTTTATGAGGACGAAAGCCAAGATCTATTAGAGGATGCTAAAATGGCGGTAGAGGAGGCATTCGATCTCGGTCCCAAGGCGCTTGATTTCAACGAAGACGAAGATGTAGGGATTGACGATCTAGCGGTACGGGCATTACGGCGATTTTTCAAGAAACGGTTAGGTCGTCGGCCTGTTGTCTTGCCACTGGTGATGGAGATGTAGCAGATGTCTGATCAGAAAAAACGGCAGGAGCCGCTCCAGTACCATGCCCTGTTGACTGAAATCGGCGGCATGTTTATCTGGGTAGTCACCACTTTTGTGTTTGTCAGCCTTGTTTCTTATGATCAAGACGATCCGTCGTTCAACAGCTCTGGTAGTGGCGTCATCCACAACTTGGCGGGTACAGCTGGGGCACATACCGCTGATATTCTGTTACAATTATTTGGCTATGCTTCCTTTTTGATCCCGATTTTTGCTGGGATAGTCGGTACGCAGTTGTTGCGTGATGCCAAAAACCAGCTACCGACCATCGAGCAAGTTTTGTCATTTTTGTTACTCATGGCGACGCTCTGTATCTTGTTCGTATTGCTGGTACCGGCCGATTGGTTGCCCTTGTCGCTATCGGCGGGGCCCGGTGGTTTGACTGGTTTCCTGGGAGCGGTCTCTCTGAAGCGATATCTAGGGGTGTTGGGTAGTTTGGCTTTATTGCTACCGCTACTGGGGCTATCGTTGGTGGGTATGTTTCGTTTTTCTCTCATGGCCTTGTTCAGCGGAACACGGGGCTGGACAAGGCCGAATCAACTCCCCCCCCATCTGGAGGAGCACGAGGCCGAACCGTCTTTCAACCTTGCTCCTACGTTAGAGGAGCAGCAGTCAGAAGCGGATCTAAAGGAGCCCCCCAGGCAAGAGACCGCTTCCGTACCAGAGCGCGTGATTAAATTTTTCAGCCCCGATCCGGCGATAGAGTCAGCGCCGGTTGAACCTGTCGCTGTGACGGAACCACCTGTAGCCGCAGTGCCGGCCCCTTTGCCGTCGCCAACCTTTTTGCCACCGTTGGTTGCTATCAAGCCAGAGGCGGAACCGCACATGGAAGAGACGGCTCCGCCCAGCGACCCATCCTTCGATTTTGAAGATGAATTCAACGCGTTAGATCGACAGATGAGTGGTGGTGGCCACCGACCCAAAATTACCAATCTGACGGTTGCTGGCTGGCAGGGCAAAGAAACAGAACCAGATGCGACCGACCCTCCCTTTGAAGAGTCGACATCGACGGACGACGCGTGCGATTTTCTCATTGAGCCGCAAATTGGGCCGCAAAGGAGTGATCATTCTCCTAAAGCGGCAGCAGCTGACCCGCGTTGGGAGACAGAACGATTTGCTTTTGAAGAGATTGAGGAGCCTGTTGCTCCAGCAGCAGCTCCGATAGCGAGCGCTCGTAACCCAAAAGAACGGTTTGTTTTCGAGGCCGAGGAACTGGTTCCGGCTTGGTCCGATTCCGAGGAGCCAACTCTGGTGCTGCCGCCAATGCCGACGCCAACAACTCCGACACCAACAACGCCAATGCCAATGCCAAAGCCAAGGCCAATGGCCGCGGTTGCGGCGACCACTGATCTATTGCCATCACTGGAAATTCTCAGGCGGCCTGACGTTGTTCCGGACGCTTACGTTGATCGTGATGAGCAATATGTTAAGGCCCGTATGCTGGAACAGAAGCTGGAAGATTTTAAGATCAAAGGGCAAATTGTTGATATCCGCCCTGGTCCGGTGGTCACCACTTTTGAGCTTGATCCAGCACCCGGTCTAAAATCAGCCCGGGTCATCAGTATTGCCGATGATTTAGCGCGTTCGATCTCGGCGATGTCGGTCAGGGTGGTCGGCAACATCCCGGGCAAGAGTGTCATCGGTATTGAGGTGCCTAACGAGCAACGAGAGGTGGTCTATCTGCGCGAAATACTGGATTCGGACGCTTTCCGTGCCGTTCATAGCCCGTTGGCGGTGGCGCTCGGTGTTGATATTACCGGTCAACCAGTGGTGGCTGATTTGGCTAAAATGCCCCACTTATTGGTGGCAGGCACCACTGGTTCCGGAAAATCGGTAGCGATCAATGCCATGGTCTGTTCGATTTTGTTTTCAGCTCGACCGGATCAAGTTCGGATGTTGATGGTCGATCCCAAAATGGTTGAACTATCGGTCTATGCCGGCATTCCGCATCTGTTGGCCCCGGTGATCACCGATGTCAAAAAAGCGGCGATGTTGTTGAAATGGGCCGTGGTTGAGATGGAAGAGCGGACCCGTTTGATGTCAGAATTGTCGGTGCGTAACATTGATGGCTATAATCAGCGCATCCTGGAGTACCAACAGCGCGGTGAACAACCACGGCGGCGGGTGCGGGTCGGTATCGACCCGGAAACGGACCTGCCCATTGAACAGGAAGAGACGATTACACTTGAGACCAAGCCACTGATTCTCATCATTATTGACGAGTTGGCCGATTTGATGATCCAAGTAGGCAAGGAGGTGGAACCGGCTATTGCCCGTTTAGCACAAATGGCCCGGGCTGCTGGCATCCATCTTATTATTGCCACCCAACGGCCATCGGTCGATGTTATTACCGGGTTGATCAAGGCCAACTTTCCCACCCGGCTGGCTTTTCAGGTGGCGTCGCGCATTGACTCACGTACCATTCTCGACTCTATTGGCGCCGAGCGTTTGTTGGGCAAGGGGGATGGGCTCTATATGCCACCCGGTTCATCGCAATTGCGGCGCATTCACGCCCCGTTTGTCAGTGATGAGGAGGTATTCCAACTGGTCCAAACCTTGAGGGCAAGCGGCGGCACCCATTACGATCCACAGCTATTGGCAATCGTTGATGATGGCAGCCTGGGCAGTAGCGCGACGATGGGTCACCCGGCGAGTGGTGCGTTTGGTGGCGGCGGCAATACGGCACTCTCCGGCAACGGTATGGACGAGGGGATGGACGATGACCCGCTCTATGATCAAGCGGTAGCCCTGGTGGTGCGGGTGCGCCGCATTAGTACCAGCATGGTGCAGCGTCATTTTAAGATCGGTTATAATCGTGCCGCTCGTATTGTCGAGCGCATGGAAAAAGAGGGGCTGATCTCGGAGGCCAATCATACCGGCAAGCGGGAGGTGATGATTCCTGGGCGCGAGCGTAGTGCTGCTGATCCCTAAGCCATGCAATTGTCATTGCGATTGCTGGCCACAGGGTATATGATGCCGGCGCGTTTGGCGTCTCGTAACGCCGGTGTCAGAGTGGGTTGGATCGTCGCTGGTAGCAGGCAGCTGCTGCGGGAGGAAAGTCCGGGCTCCATTGGGCAGGGTGCCGGGTAACGCCCGGCGAGGGTGACCTCAGGGACAGTGCCACAGAAAACAAACCGCCAGACGGAACATCTCCAAGTAACAATGGGATGTTTGATGGTAAGGGTGAAACGGTGTGGTAAGAGCACACCGCGCGGGCGGTAACGGCCGTGGCAGGGAAAACCCCACCTGGAGCAAGATCGAATAGGAGGACGGTTACGGCGGCCCGTCGAGTCCTCGGGTTGATCGCTTGAGGTAGTCGGTGACGGCTATCCTAGATGAATGACGGTTGCCCGTTGTTGCCGTGCGCAGGCCTGGAAACAACGGAAACAGAACCCGGCTTATAGACCCACTCTGAATCGCACCCCCCTTGTGGGAGAGAGGGGTGAGGGGAAAAAGTTTGCGTTTGCTCTGTTGCGTGTTGGGGTGTCCGTGTTACAATCGTAGTCGATTATTACCGACAATCGCTATACACGCCACCATTCGGGAGGGAAGCACTCATGAGCAACGCTAATGGCAGCAGTCATTCGAGCACGACGCTGACGCCGTGGGACTTCGAGCGTTTGAGCCATTTTGTGCGTGATCAGTACCATATTCAGTTACCGCTGGCGCAACGCAATCAACTCTCTTTTCAGTTGCATAAGCGGTTACATGACCTTGATATTCAGTCATTTTCGGCTTACGTGGACCGCTTGCTTGACCCCGAACAAGGGCAGGATGAGCTGGGGCACTTTGTCGATGCGATCACTCTGCACCAAGTTGGTTTTTTTGATCAGCCAGGGGAGCTGGAATATCTGGTACAGCACGTTTTGCCAGAGCTGATCCGTGCCCACGGCGCCGGTATTCAGCGGCCTTTTTCGGTATGGAATGCCGGCTGTGGTAGTGGTGAGGAGGCCTATACCTTGTCAATGGTGTTGAGTGAGTTTGCGGATCGTTCTCCCGGCATCGGCTTTAAGTATCAAGTGTTGGCTACTGATCCGTCGTTGCGTGACATCAACAAGGCGCAGCGGGCGATTTATAGTCACGACAGTGCGCTGGCCGTTCCAGTGTCGTTCAAGAAACGCTACCTACTAAAGAGTCGTGATCCATCTCGGCGACTGGTACGTGTTTCCAAGGAGTTGCGCCAAAGTGTTCGCTTCCGCCAGCTCAATTTTATGGCGCCCAGTTTCAGCTTGCGTGAGAGAATGGACGTTATTTTCTGTCGTGCATTGTTTTCTTACTTCGACCATCGTGTCCGTCAGCAGTTGGTGCAGAAACTGTGTCGCCACCTAACGCCAGGGGGCTATTTGTTTGTGGGGCAGAACGATAACATTGGCGATATGCCCCTGCCAATGACTCGGGTGGCCCCAGCCATTTTTTGTCTATCGGCATAATCAATTCGGTTGATGCGACTCCAAGGAACGCAGTATGTTTAGTAAATTAATGGGTTTGTTTTCGACAGATATGGCAATCGATTTAGGGACCGCCAATACCCTGGTCTACGTGCGGGGCCGTGGTGTGGTGTTGTCAGAGCCATCTGTAGTGGCCATCCACGAAAGCAACCGTACCCGCAAGGTATTGGCCGTTGGCAATGAGGCCAAACGGATGTTGGGGCGCACTCCAGGCAATATCACCGCTATCCGTCCCATGCGTGATGGGGTCATTGCCGATTTCCAGATTACCGAGGCGATGCTGAAGCACTTCATCAGTCGGGTGCATAAGCGGCGTTTGTTATATGCGCCGCGGATCATTGTCTGTGTTCCTTATGGGGCGACACCGGTGGAGCGGCGGGCCATCCGCGAATCGGCCGAGAGTGCTGGAGCCCGCGAGGTCTACCTCATTGAGGAGCCGATGGCGGCCGCCATTGGTGCTGGTCTGCCCATTACCGATGCCAGTGGTTCGATGGTGGTGGATATCGGTGGCGGTACCACCGAGGTAGCGGTGATCTCATTGGGGGGAATTGTCTATTCGCGTTCCATGCGCGTCGGTGGCGACAAGATGGACGATGCCATTATCAGCCATGTCCGGCGTAAGTACTCCCTGCTGATCGGTGAAGGGACGGCCGAGGGAATCAAACTGCAAATTGGTTCTGCTTTTCCGCTGCAACAACGGTTAGATGTGGAGGTGAAGGGGCGCGACTTGGTCAATGGCATGCCAAGATTGCAGGTAATTTATGACTCGGAGATCCTGGAGGCCCTGACGGAGCCGGTGAATGCCATTGTCGAGGGGGTGCGTATGGCGCTGGAAAACACCCCACCGGAGTTGGCGGCCGATATCGTTGATCGTGGCATTGTCTTGACCGGTGGTGGAGCGTTGCTGCGCGGATTGGATAAATTGCTTTCCGAAGAGACGGGTCTGCCGGTGATCATCGCTGAGGGGCCATTGACCTGCGTGGTCATGGGCTCCGGTCGCGCCTTGGAAGAGCTTGATACGATGTCTGATATCCTGACTGATCGGTAATCCATGCTGGCGCTACTGGCCATCCTCAAACAGTACCGCAATAGTATCATCTCCTTTTTGCTACTACTGACAGCGCTCTTCCTGATGCTTTCTGTTCGTACCGATGCGATTGGCTTTCGGATGGTGCAGGAAGTGATGTTGGATGTCCTGGTGCCGTTGCAGAAGCTACTTGCCATACCGGTGCGTATGGGTCAGACCTGGGAACGGCGTCTTCAAGAGTGGCGTGCGATTGACGAAGAAAACCAGAAACTTAGAAAGGAAATGGCCAAGTTACGGCCACAACAGGTCTACATAGAAGAGCTGTTGCAGGAAAATCGCCGTCTACGTGCTCTGTTGCGGATGAACGTTGGCCCTCTGTACCGTGAGGTAGCGGCCCGTGTGGTGGGAGATTCCTCCTCAGCCTTTGCCCGCGTCTTAGCGATTGATGCTGGTAAACGGGATGGGGTCCACAACCACACCCCGGTGGTGGGCTTCTCGGGACTGGTGGGGCGGGTGGTACGGGTAGGGGAGCGTAGCGCCCTGGTATTGACCCTACAAGATATCAATTCACGCATCCCGGTTGTTACCCAGCGTTCTCGCGTCCGTGGCATTGCCACAGGTCATAATAGCTCGCATCTAGTCTTGGAGTTCGTTCCCAAAGATGCTGATATCACCATCGACGATCTGGTGGTTACCTCTGGTACCGGCGGCGTCTTTCCGAAGGGGCTGATTGTCGGGCGGGTCACCTCGATTTCCCCACAAGGAGATGGGCTGTTTCAGGCGATTCACGTCATGCCAGCCGTTGATTTCAGCCGTATTGAGGAGGTGCGCCTGTTGTTGGTCAGTAGTGAACCTGCCGGTGCCACATGACGCTATCTATGGTGCGTTCCTGGATGCCTGCTGGGACGATTTTCTTGGCGGTGGTCCTACAGAATATTGCGTTACCATGGTATTTCTGGTCGGTGTTTAGGCCCGACCTGTTGATTATCTGTCTGGTATACTGGCGCCTTTATCGTCCTGATCTGTGTGGTCCGACGTTGGCTTTTCTCTCCGGTATTGCCAACGACGTCTTATCGGGGATGCTGTTGGGTATGAGCGCTGCCACCCAACTGTTGACCATTATGGTAGTTGGCCATTTTGGGACGCGTTTACGTGCGGCTGACTTTCTGTTTTTACCGCCTTTGCTGGCCCTATTGGTTGGTTTGGAGGAGTCGTTGCACTGGGTATTCATGAGCCTATTCCAATCCGTACCGGTGTTGTGGCCGCTTTTTTTAGGCCGTCTATTGGCCACTGCTCTTGTTGCTCCCATTGTTGTCCGTCTGCTGATCCGTTGGCATCGATTATGGCTGGATGACTTGGCATGATCGAAAATCCACAAGAACAATTCCGTGTCGATGTCCGGCGGCGCTTATTGTTGTTAGGCGGAGCGAGCGGTTTGTTGTTGGTCGGTCTGGGGGTGCGGCTGTTCTATCTGCAAGTATTAAAGGGCGGGCACTACCGAGATATGGCTAATGATAACCGCATTAGCCTGCACCCAATTCCGGCACCACGCGGCCGTATTTTTGACCGCTTCGGGGTACCGCTGGTGGAGAACAACCCTGACTACGTATTGGCGGTCATTCCGGAATTGGCAGGTGATCTGGCGCAATTGCTGTCTCGTTTGCAGACCTATACCAGTTTATCCGATAAAACCATTGAGGTGGTTTTGCGCCAGTCGCGCCGACAACGGGCATTTTTACCACTCAAGGTTAAATCGCATCTCACTTGGGAGGAGTTGAGTGGCATCGAAGTGCATTTACCTTCCTTTCCGGGAGTGATCATCCAAACGCGATCACAACGTGTCTACCCTTACGGTGTGTTGGGGGCTCATCTGCTTGGTTATCTCGGTGAGGTGACCGATATCGATCGGGAGCAATTTACCCAAATTCGCTTTCGTTACGGCGACTTGGTGGGTAAAAATGGGGTCGAACGCAGTTATGAGGAGTTGTTGCGTGGTGTCGAAGGGGTGCGTGAGCTAGAAATCAATGCCTTTGGTCGTCAAGTGCGGGAGTTGCACCAAAGCGCAGCACAGCCGGGCCAGGATCTCTATTTAACCATTGATCTGGCGTTACAACGGAGCTGTGAGGAGCTGTTTCAAGGACAGACCGGTGCCGTGGTGGTGCTCGATGTCAACAGCTTTGAGGTGCTGGCCATGGTCAGTTACCCAGCTTATGATCCCAACGAGTTTATTCGTGGTTTTACCGCCAAACAATGGTATGTCCTGCTCAATAACCCGGGTAGACCGCTCAGCAATAAGGCCATACAAGGTCAATATCCACCTGGTTCTACTTTCAAAATGGTGGTGGCATTGGCCGCCTTACAGGAAGGGCGGATTACCCCTCAGGATCGGTTTTTTTGTCCAGGTTATCTCATGCGTGAATCACAACGCTTTAACTGTTGGCGTCGTGTGGGCCATGGTTCGGTCAACTTAGAAGAGGCCATTGAGCAGTCGTGTGATGTCTATTTTTATCGTTTGGGCGAGAAACTCGGTATTGATATTATTGAAAAATATGCCCGTCTGTTTGGTTTTGGTGAGAGCAGTGGTGTGGGGCTGCACGGTGAGCGACATGGTTTGGTGCCGTCACGTACTTGGAAGCGTAAGACACGTAAAGAGGCCATTTGGTATCCGGGGGAAAACCTGATCACCGCCATCGGTCAAGGTTACTTGACCGCTACACCGTTGCAATTAGCCTGTATGACCGCTGCCATTGCCAATGGCGGCACGTTGTACCGCCCCTCCATGATCCGGAATAACGCCGTGACTCCCGTTATACGGCAGCCGGTTTTTGTTCGCCGGGAGCATATTAATATCATCAAACAGTGCATGGAATTGGTGGTCAACGGTGAGCATGGTACCGGCCGCGCCGCTAAACCAGCGGAGGTACGGGTGGCCGGCAAAACGGGTACCTCTCAGGTGGTCCGCCAGCAACGCCATGATGATCGCTCAGACGAGCGGCGATTTCGTGATCACGCCCTGTTTGTCGCTTACGCCCCAGCCGACCGACCAGAAATCGCCCTGGCCATTGTGGTCGAGCATGGGGGACACGGCGGCCAAACCGCCGCGCCAATCGCTGGTAAAATAATCGACCGTTATTTCGAGCGGCAACGGTTGCAGCAGGGGAGGGGGGTGGATCATGTTCTTTAATCGCAATGAACCACTGCTGCTCATTTCACCACGTTTGGAGCTGGTGCGTCTGACGGAACGGTTTAGTCGATTTCCGTGGGGGTTGTTGGTTTTAATCACCACCGTCTTTACTATAGGGATGGTGGCGCTTTATTCAGCAGTTGGGGGCATGGTAAACGGGGCTAACTTCATTATTCAGCAATCGATCCACTTCACTGTAGCGGTCATTCTTATGGTGGTGATTGCCCTTGGAGAGTCTAAATTTTATCGCCGTCATGTTTATTTTGTCTATGCCATCACTCTGATATTATTATTGTTAGTGATGTTATCAGGAACGGTCGGTATGGGGGCGCGCCGATGGCTTGATCTGGGTATTGTGCGTATCCAACCGTCCGAAATGATGAAATTAGCCTTAATAATGGCATTGTCCCGCTATTTTCACGATCAAGCCGTGACTCCGGGATTGCGCCTTGTTGATTTATCGGTGCCAATTTTATTGATCTTACCTGCCCTATTGATGATCATCCGCCAACCAGATCTGGGTACCGCCGTGGTAGTGGCTGCTACCGGATGTGTGGTTATTTTTGTGGCGGGCATTACCTGGAAGGTATTGTTGATTTCAGTGACAGCGGTGTTGGCCTCCATGCCGTTGGTGTGGAACTGGTTACATGGCTATCAGCGTCAACGTATCCTAACGCTGTTTTTCCCGGAGCAGGATCCGCTTGGGACGGGTTATCACATTATCCAGTCGAAAATCGCCGTTGGCTCGGGTGGTCTTACCGGCAAGGGGTTCATGGCCGGTAGTCAAAACCATTTGCATTTTTTACCTGAACGACATACCGATTTCATTTTTTCTGTATTGGCTGAGGAGTGGGGATTTGTCGGTGTTTTGGCCTTAATAACGGTGTATGGGCTGATTATTTTCTACGGTTTATTGATTGCTACGATGGCACGAGATCGTTTTGGGATGCTGTTGGCGTCTGGTATTACCTCTTTGTTTGCGTTCCACGTGATGATTAATATCGGTATGGTGGTGGGCTTGTTGCCGGTTGTAGGTATTCCCTTACCGCTGGTGAGCTATGGCGGTAGTTCCATGTTAACCGTTATGGTCAGTATGGGGCTATTGGCCCATGTCAGTGTTCACTCGAAGCAACATGGTTCTTATAATTATAATTAATGTAATGAATGGGAATTAGACTCATGAAACTAGCCGAACTGGCACGGCAACTGGCCTTGCCACGCCTTGGTGATGATGTTGAGATCAGAGGCATTGCGCCGCTGGAACAGGCCACCGGATCCGACCTATCGTTTGCCGAGCAACGGCGCTGGTTACAGCAACCCATCCGGGCAGCGGCACTGATATTGCCTGAATCCTTGGCGACGATGGTCCCGAACCTGCCCTGTCTGATTAGTTCCTACCCAGCGATTGATATGGGTCGTGCGGGTCTGTTGTTGGGGTTACGACCGATGCAGGTCGCGGTAGGCATTCACCCTACCGCAGTCGTAGACGACAGCGCCCGTCTCGCCGATCGGGTGGCCATCGGTCCACGAGTGGTGATTGGGCCACATGTTGTCATTGGTGCCGACAGTATCGTCCACGCCGGTGCCATCATCCACGAACGCTGTGAGATCGGTGCCCGTTGCATTATCCACAGCAATGCCGTTGTCGGGGCGGATGGCTACGGATTTCAGTTTATGGCTGATCAGCACCAACGCATTCCTCACTTTGGTATTGTTTGTATTGAAGATGATGTTGAGGTGGGCGCCGGGACGACGATTGATCGGGCCCGCTTTGGCGCGACCCGGATTGGCTCTGGCAGCAAAATTGATAATTTGGTGCAGATTGGCCATAACGTCCAGATCGGTCGCAACGTCTTGATTGTTTCTCAGGTGGGGATCGCCGGATCTTGTCACATTGAGGATGGCGCGATATTAGCTGGTCAGGCTGGGGTGGCACCCCATATCACGGTTGGCAAGGGCAGCCGTGTTGCCGCAGCCACTGGAGTGGCCACTGAGGTACCCGCTGGCAAAACTTGGTCGGGGTGGTGGGGGCAAGAACACCGACGCAATTTGATCGAAATGAGCGCCCTGCGCAAGTTGCCAGAATTTATGAAGCGTGTTGAAGCGTTTCTGGCGCGTTGGGATCAGTAGCCGATTTTTCCAGCCATCGGGCCCACATCATCTGGTAACCCTCTTCCAGAGTGCGGGTAAAATCAGTGTGGCGCAGGAGATGGGATTTTTTCATATCGGCCCGCAAAAAGTGGCGCAAAGCCTCTATCTGGTCCGGATTATGGCCCAGGTCAATCGCCAACTGCACGTACTGTTCGACAGAACGGGTGACGAGGTTGGCATGGCCGATATTGGTAAGATGGCTGGTAGAATGACGCCCAGCAAATGTTGATCCGGTTAACGTGATGACCGGTACTCCCATCCACAGTGCTTCCAGTGTTGTGGTATGGCCAGAGTAGGGGAACGTGTCCAAAACCACGTCTACCTCACTGTAGGAGGCCATCATGGCGAGGTGCTCTAACTCACCCAGGAACTGGACCCGCTGGGTGGTGACGCCGTGTTGTTGAAACAGGGTGGATAGATAGCGTTGGATGTTGGGATCAGCAAGCCTTTTGTTGCGCAACAGCAGGCGGCTGGTAGGTAGGGCAACCAGGATCTGACTCCATGCGGCTATAACAGCTCTGTTTAACTTAGAAATATTATCGTAAAAACCAAATGTAATATATTTATTACGTCTGTACGGAAGCGCCGAAAAGTTGGGGGTGTCGTCCGCAACCTGATAGGGGACGTAGCCGTGTGGCATCCGAAAGATGCTTTCGGTATAACAGGCCTCTTCTTCAGCATTAGCGGCGATGTGAAACCGATCCGCGATCAACCAGTCGATGGCCTTCATGCCGGTGGTTCCAGGCCACCCAGCCCAAGTAACTTGCACCGGGGCTGGTTTACGTGTGAAAAGCGTCAGCCGGTTATAAGATGCATATCCGGACAAATCGACTAAGATGTCGATTTGATCGTCACGGATCTGTGCTTCAAATTTATCATCAGACATCAGGGCCACTTGACGCCAAGCAAAGCACCTGCTTTTGATTTTATTAGTCCAGTGATCTTCATGGATATGGTTAAAATAGCAGACGGACTGCACCCGGCTTGGGTTGTGGTTCTGAATGACTGGGGTGATAAAAAAAGCCACTGGGTGGTGGCGAAAATCACCAGAGACATAGCCGACTCGTAACGGGCGGTCTGCAGAACGTTTGTTGGTGTAGGGCTGTGGGGTGCTCGGCAGCGATTCAGACCGGAGCTGATCAATTGTCGAGGCAACCTGTTTCAAGGTCATAGGATTGGGCACACCGGCATACTGAAGGGAGACCAACTGGTAGATGAGGGTGGCTACCTTGTTGGCGCTGTTATGTTGGGGTACCTGGTTCAGGATGGCGACAGCCTCCTGCGCTTGGCTCATGTTGAGATACAACGACCCCATTTGTAACAACAAGTCGCCTGCTTGGGGGAAGAGTGCCAACCCTTGCTTCAAGGTGGCCAAAGCCTCGCTACTGCGCCACAAGTCCTCTAAGGCGATCGATAGATTTTTGAATGGGTCGACGAACGGGTGCAGCTCAATGGCCGAGCGAAAACATTCGACCGATTCCTCAAGCCGCTTCAAACGACGCAGACTAGCCCCCAAGTTATTCCACAAAGAAGCTATTTCCATCGGACTGGCGCCGTAATCTAATGCCAGTACTTGCTGAAAAGCGGCTACCGCTTCTTCATTGCGCTGCTGATACATGAACATCACAGCGAGATTCTTGAGCAGATCCGGATGCTTGGGTTCAATCAGGGCCGCCTGCTGAAAGGCCACCTCAGCCTTGTCGAGCAAACCGGCGCGCAGGTAAGAAACCCCCTCGTTAATGCGAGGAATCGCTGATTTTGGGTACTGGTGCGCTGCTTCGGCAAACTTCTTTGCTGATTCGAGATAATTACCCTCCGCTATCAACCGCCCCGCCTCGGACAACGTCCGTCCGTGATTGGTAACGGGTGCCTGACGTGGTGGCAAGGGACCTTTTCGGTGCGAACGCGACACTAAATACTACCCCTGTCTATTATCTACTATCTACTACCATTCCATTTTTCGCACCCCTCACCCTGCCCTCTCCCACAAGGGGAGAAGGTAAAGAGGCTACTTCATACCCCCCTTCTCCACCTGTGAGAAGAGGGGCTTGAGGGACGAGGGCCTGCAAGGATACCAAAGCTGCCGGTAAAGTGCAAACAACTTGCATGTTTTCCACAACACAGCTACACTCGGACAGTATGACAGATCTCATCCTCATCCGCCATCTCAATAAATGCTATCAAACCGCAGCGGGTTCTCTGTTGGTGTTGAGGGAACTCACTTTGACCGTACAATCCGGTGAATTTGTTGCTATTATGGGTAGTTCCGGTTCTGGTAAATCGACTTTGCTCAATATTCTCGGTTGCCTTGATACCCAGAGTTCCGGTGATTACCTACTGGATGGTCAATCAGTAGTGGCTCTGGATCACAACCAACGAGCCCAGTTGCGTAATCGTACCATCGGTTTTGTCTTTCAGGGATTTCAGCTGTTGCCACGACTGAATCTGATCGACAATGTCGGTTTGCCTCTGGTTTATGCAGCGGTGCCACGAACCGAACGACGTCAGCGAGCCAAAGAGTTATTGGCTCGTATGGGATTGACACAACAGGAAAATCGACTGCCAAGCCATATTTCTGGAGGGCAACAACAACGTGTTGCCGTGGCTCGGGCACTGGTGAATCAGCCACGCTTGATATTGGCAGACGAACCGACCGGTAACCTTGACAGCCGTACCAGTCACGAGGTGATGGCCTTGTTTCAGGAGCTCAACCAAGCAGGCATCACCATCCTATTGGTGACCCATGAGCCAGAGATGGCTCATTACGCCAGCCGTGTTATTTGCTTACGTGATGGAGTAGTGGTGTCATGATGCTGCGACTCATGATTGGTGAAGCGTGGCAAGCAATGGGGAGTAACCGCTTGCGCACCATTTTGACCATGTTGGGGATGGTGATTGGAGTCGCTTCGGTCATCCTAATGATGGCGGTCGGGCAGGGGGCCCAATGGTCAGTACAGCAAACTATCGAAGCCATGGGCAGCCATCTATTGATCGTTCTATCTGGTTCGACCACCCAGGGAGGGGCACGCAGTGGCAGCGGATCGGCCCCCACTTTGACGGTCAGTGATGCCGAGGCTATCTCGGCACTGCCACATGTGAACCTAGTCGCGCCGGTCTACATGAACAACGCTCAGTTGGTCTATCGTGCCAGTAACTGGAACAGCTCCATTCTTGGTACCACCCCCGATTATTTGAGGGCCCGATCTTGGCCGCTGGTGGCGGGAACCGCCTTTGCCGATAGTGATGTTCGTTCCGCCAGCCGGCTGGCTCTTATCGGTCAAACCGTAGTTGCTAACCTGTTTGGGGAAGAAGACCCGCTCGGTAAGACCATCCGCATCCGCCAGAGTCCATTTACGGTGGCCGGTGTATTGGCGCCAAAGGGACAGAGCTTCGATGGCCGCGACCAAGACGATACTATCTTGGTGCCGCTAACATCGGCTCAACGTCACCTGTTTGGCTCCCCCTTTCCGGGTGCCGTACGCATGATTCTGGTACAGGCCAGCTCCGATGCAGCGATGGCGGCTGTCGAATCTGCTGTGGTGCGCTTAATACGCCAGCGTCATCGCCTACGTGAAGCGGCAGAAAACGATTTTTCCATTCGTAACCTCACCACTGTGGCCAATTCAGCTACGGAGGTGGCACGGGTCATGTCATTGTTATTGGGTTCCATTGCCTCGATTTCGTTGCTGGTAGGGGGGATCGGTATCATGAATATCATGCTGGTAGCCGTTACCGAACGTACCCGTGAGATTGGTTTGCGTTTGGCCATTGGGGCGCGCCAGCGCGACATTTTGTTACAGTTTCTCATTGAGTCGGTTATGATCTCGTTAATAGGCTGCTTAGTGGGTGTTATCTGCGGCGTTGCCGGGGCTTGGCTGGCCAGTCGGCTCTTTCAAGTAGCGGTGGTGATGACCTTGGCCGCAATCTTGATCGCCTTTCTAGTGGCGGCCGGGGTAGGTATTTTCTTCGGTATCTATCCCGCTCGCAAGGCAGCCATCATGAACCCTATCGAAGCATTGCGTTATCAGTAGGGACATTTTTTACCACAATTAACGGTTGACATGGGGCCCCTGTTTCGGGTATAAGCTTCCCACAGCCACTTTATGGGCGGCTAGCTCAGCGGGAGAGCACTGCCTTCACACGGCAGGGGTCACAGG
>JADGCM010000188.1 GCA_015228995.1 Magnetococcales bacterium | reverse complement strand
CCGCTGAGACTGAGATGGTTTCGTGCTGCCACAGCGCACTAAAGACATCTAGAAACCCTTTGGTTGCTAGATGGCGCATCCCAACAATACGCTGTCTAATACCACCTTGACGCAGCGCCGCAATCATCCGTGCTGATTGGAGCACATCTCCTAGCACCAAATAAGTTCCGGAAAGCTTCTTGTCGTTGATCTCGGCGACAATAGTCTGTAGCGCCCCAACATCCGCCGTGACGGCCCATTTGTAGAGAATTTTAGTACCAAAACGCTGATAGACTTCATCAAAAGCGGTGGCCAGATGATGGCCACGGGCGTTGTCTTCGTGTAGAACAAAAACGGTTTTGTCACCAACAACATTGCGTACATAATTGGCCAGAAAGCGTAATTCCGCGCTCTCATCGTAAAGGGGACGGAAGCTCCAAGGGGTGACGGGCAATATCCCCTCAGGAGCATTGGTAAGCAGCAGGGCCGGCAGCTGTTGCTCACCATAGTGAGCAACAGCTTGCACCGAGGTATCGGCATACCAATGGCCAATAATACCGACCACATCCTCGGCTGCTGTTGCCTGCTGAACGGCTGCCAATACCCGCTCTGCTGGACCATTTTCATCAATAGTCACCATCTCCAAATGGCCACCATTGACACCACCCGCTTGATTAATCTGCTGTAGCATCAGCTCAATGCCACGCTGAATAGACTGTCCCTGGAGTTGATCAGCCCCAGAAAGCGGTGCCACCACCACCAGACGCAGGACTTTGTCCCCCTGTTGGTAAGATAATGTCATCCACACTAGAAGTGATACAATGGTTGTCACAATGGCAGTTGCGCCAAGAAGCAGCATAAATAGCTGTTTCTTTTGTAAACCTATAAAATATTTGCTAATCTGTTGCATGAGCGTCCTTAGCACCCCTCACCCTGCCCTCTTCCACACTCCCCCTCTCCACCTGTGGGAGAGGAGGTTGGGGGGTGAGGGAGAACAAGACACGTTCACTCCACCGGCAAGATGGTATCGTGTGCCAATTGTTCATCTCGATCAGGATAATTGGTGGTAAAATGAAGCCCGCGGCTCTCCTTACGATGAATGGCGGCACGGACAATCAGCGTCGCCACGGTCGCCAGATTACGCAATTCTAGTAAGTCACGGTTAATACGACAATTCCAGTAGGAATCATCAATCTCGCGACGGAGCAACTCCAATCGACGTCTGGCCCGATCCAAACGTTGATTGGAACGGACAATACCCACATAATTCCACATACAACGCCGGATCTCATCCCAGTTGTGAGAGATCAGTACCGCCTCTTCACAGGGTCCGGTGTCGAAATCGTCCCAAAGCGGAATCGATGGCCACTGATGGTAACTCTCGTGCTGCAATTGGGCACTGATTTGTCGGGCCGCGCTGGCAGAAAAGACCAAGCACTCCAATAGACTATTGGAAGCCAAGCGATTAGCGCCATGCAAACCAGTGTGGCTGGTCTCACCAATAGCATAAAGGCTCTCGATATCGGTCTGGCCATTGAGATCGGTGACGATACCCCCACAAAGATAATGGGCTGCTGGCACCACTGGCATGGCTTCGCGGGTGATATCGATCCCCAACGCCGCGCACTGCTCCAAGATGTTGGGGAAATGGGCCCGGATAAAGTCGGCTCCTTGATGGCTAATGTCGAGCAAGACATAGTCATCCCCGGTACGTTTCATCTCAAAATCGATGGCACGGGCCACAATATCGCGTGGGGCCAATTCCATACTCGGATGGTGCCGATCCATAAAAGGAACACCGCTTTTGAGCAGCAACCGCCCCCCTTCCCCACGCACCGCCTCGGAGATCAAAAACGACTTGGCTTGTGGGTGGTAGAGGCAGGTAGGGTGAAACTGAAAAAACTCCATATTGGCCACCCGGCAGCCAGCACGCCACGCCATGGCCAAGCCATCACCGGTAGCCGTATCCGGATTGGACGTGTAAAGGTAAACCTTACCAGCCCCACCAGTAGCCAAGACAGTAAACCGTGCCTGGAAGGTATGGATGGTCTGTTCACTTGGATCCAAGGCATAACAGCCGTAACAGAGGTTGCGGCGTCCTGGTACCAAATGACCCATTTTGTGCGCTGTAATCAGGTCGATAGAGAAATGGTGTTCATAAAAATGGATACGAGGATGGCTGCGTACCCGTTCCAGCAGTGCATGAACCACCTCCTGTCCGGTGGCATCGGCCGAATGGATCACACGCCGATTAGAGTGCCCACCCTCACGCGTCAGGTGATAACCATCGTTCTGATCGTTACGGGTAAAAGAGACCCCGACATCGTTAATCAGGCGCTGAATAGCCCCAGCCCCCTGCTCCACAACAAATCGCACGGTATCCACATGACACAGGCCAGCCCCTGCTTCCAAGGTGTCGGCCACATGATTTTCTAGTCGATCACCCGGATCTAATACGGCGGCAATGCCCCCCTGGGCATGGACACTATTCGACTCACAGGCCGCCCCCTTGGTTAAGATCATGACATCACCATATTCAGCCAGTCGTAAGGCAATATCAAGACCCGCCACACCACTGCCAATAACCAATACGTCAGCGACGTGTAGATAGGACGTCGCGTCTACAGTACTCATGATCGTAATATCCCCTTTTATGTTCAACATGATATCTCGACAACTGTGATATCATCGGCTTGGTCAGGATGGTGGCGATAAGCCTCCAGCACATTTTTTAAGATATCCAGTTCTTCTTTACATTCCAAGATTTGGGTCAAAAGCTCTTCCAACGATTCTTGGCCAAACAGCGTTCCCTCCGGATCAGCCACCTCTACCACACCATCAGAAAACGCCATGATACGATCCCCGGGCACAATCGCCACAGTGGTGGTGGCGCCCTCAATGGTGTCGTGCAGGCGTATACCAAGGGCCATGTGATTGGAGACCATGCGTTGCATCAGCCGACAGTCACGAAACAACAACAACTCCGGCATACCACAATTCCAGACCCGTACCTGTCGTTGGTCGCGATCAACTTCGATAAAGCAGGCCGCCATAAACAAACCAACAGGCATTTTAAGGTGCAGCTGCTGGTTGATTTCGTGAATCACATCGGCGAGCCCGATCCCTTTAGCCGTCATGGCATAGAAAATATCCGATACCAGCGGCCCCCCCAAAGCGGCGGTCAGACCATGACCGGTAAAATCACCCAGCATGACATGCTGGGTACCATC
>JADGCM010000187.1 GCA_015228995.1 Magnetococcales bacterium | reverse complement strand
CGCTGTCACTGCTGATATCGACACCACTGACCGTGAGGGTCGGGGCGGTGGTGTCAACGGTATAGCTCTGGCTGCCAGTGGTGCTGCCGGTATTGCCCGCTCCATCCACCACCTTAAACAAGATGGTACTGGTGCCAGACAACGTCGCACTGGTCCATGAGATCGCCGTCCCCGATACCATCGAAGTAATGGCGGTCCAGCTGCTGCCATTATCCACCGAACCATAGAGAATATCGCCCGTTGAGAGAGCGCTGCTTAGGGTACCGGTAATGGTCTGAGAGGTGGTATTGGTCCAAAAGTCGCTGGCACTGGTGCCGCTGTCACTGCTGATATCGACACCACTGACCGTGAGGGTCGGGGCGGTGGTGTCGATCGTGATCACGTAGGCACTACTGGTAGTGCCAGAACCACCGGAGCTATTTTCCACGCGTGCCGTGTAGCTATAACTATTGCCGTCGGTAACACCGCTGTCGCTGTAGCTCCAACTGGTGCCGCTAACGGTAGCGCTACCGATTTTGGTGCTACCACGGTAAATGGCGACACTCTCGCTGGAACCAAGAGCGGCCGAGATGCTACCCGCCAACGTCGGAGTGGTATCGTCGGTACTGCCGGTGGTGGCGATGGTACCGGTAATCGAACCGGCATCATCGCTGATGCTGCTAATGGTAACCGTCTGGGTAGGCGAGCTCACCACCGTGATGCTGTAGGAGCTGCTGACAGTACCGAAATTGCCGGCCAGATCTATGACATAAGCGGCGTAGATATAAGAACCATCGCTCAGATCGCTGTCGCTATAGCTCCAGGTCGTGGAAGTAGTTGTTGCAGCGCCGAGATAGGAATCATCACGATAAATGGCAACAAATTCATCGCTGCTGAGACTAGCAGACAGGCTGCCTGCCAACGTTGGAGCGGTGTCATCAGTGGTGCCGCCGCTGCTAATCGTCCCGGTAGTTGAACCTACATCATCGGTGACGCTGGTAATCGTCACCGTTTGGGTGGGCGCTGTGGTATCAATGACAATACTGCTGCTGCCCCCCAATGAGGAGGCCGAACTGGTAGCAGGGAGCGTTAAAGTGGCCGCTGTGGTGCCATTCTTAATGGTGCCACCATTGAGGGACAACGAACTGGTAGAGACATAGTTGAGATCGCTGGAAGTGTCTCCAGATTGCACGGTGTACAGGAAATAGAGATATCTGGTGCCAGTACCGCTAAAGTAGCTGATGGTACGATCCGTGGTGCCCGTCTCCAAGGTAATTTGCGGCGTACCCGTGACGTTCACGAGATTGTCAAAGGTGACCAAAATGAGGAGATTGGAGCCAGTGGTGTAATAGCCATTAGCAGATGACGAGGAAACCGACGAAACAACGGTGGTAGCCATATCTATCACTTCCTTTTCATGATGAGTACCGAGCTTATAAAATCAACTTGAAAATGTAGTCTATCACAATTTTTCGGTAAGTGCAATATTTATGTCTTATCCCTTGACTGGCAGTTTATAAAGCTAATTGTCCGGTAAATCTGACACTTTCTTAATACATTTTCGCATCAATTTGACCCCAATTTAATCTTTTTAGCCGTATATTGCCAGCGTCTTATGAGGTAATTTTCATAACAGATGGCTTGGGAGTATAAAAAACATGAGCCAATTGACCAACGATGTTCCTAAAAAACAGCCGATTTTGACGCTTGCTGTTGCCGCTATCGGTGTTGTCTTCGGCGACATCGGCACAAGTCCACTCTATGCCGTGAAGGAGTCCATAGCGAGCATCGGCCACGTTCCTAGTCATGATGAGGTATTGGGAGTGATTTCGCTTATCTTTTGGGCACTTATCGTTGTTTTGACGATAAAATATCAATTTTTTATTATGCGAGCAGACAACAGAGGGGAGGGTGGAACCTTGGCCTTGGTGGCAATGGCCTCGCGATGTGTAGCGGATCAACCCAGAACCAGAAAAACCGTTCTAATTCTTGGCATGGTCGGTGTGGCACTATTTTTTGGAGACGGGGTGATTACTCCTGCTATTTCCATCTTGAGTGCTGTAGAAGGGCTTGAGATTGCCACACCGCTTCTAAAACCGATAGTGGTTCCGACCACCATAGCAATTATAGTGGTGTTGTTTGCCTGTCAGCGCTACGGAACGGGTAGGGTAGGGGCCATTTTTGGGCCGATTACTGCACTCTGGTTTATCGCGATTGCCACGATTGGGGTACTCAATATCCTCGACCAGCCGGGCATCTTATTGGCTTTGAATCCGGTCTATGGCATCAATTTTCTGTTGTTACAGGGCCATCAGGCGTTGTACATAGTAGGTTCGGTGTTTTTGGCAGTAACCGGTGCAGAGGCCCTATACGCCGATATGGGTCATTTTGGCAAAAGGGCAATCAATTGGGGTTGGGCTACTTTGGTTCTGCCATCATTAGCCATCAGTTATTTCGGTCAGGGTGCTCTGATATTGTCCCAGCCACAAACGGCTCAGAATCCATTTTACCTTGGGGTGCCAGAAGCATGGTTATACCCCATGGTAGCTTTGGCGACGGCTGCAACAGTTATTGCGTCACAGGCCCTGATTTCTGGAGCCTTCTCAGCCAGTTTACAAGCGATGCAAATAGGTTTATTGCCAAGACTCAATGTCATTCACACATCGGATCGAGCAATGGGACAAATTTATATACCAGCGGTGAATTGGATCCTGTTGTTATCCGTAGTGGCCGTTGTCCTTGGTTTTCAAAGTTCAAGTAATCTTGCAGCAGCTTACGGTATTGCCGTTACAGGAACGATGATCATCGTGACATCAATTGCTTTTGGCGTAGTTCTGCCGCGATTACTTGGTTGGGGATGGGCGAAAATTTTGTTGTTGGTGGCGCTGTTCTTATCCATTGATCTGACATTTCTGGCAGCTAATCTGCTCAAGGTGATGGAAGGTGGGTGGTTGCCATTGGTTTCCGGTGCCTTTATTTACTTTTTGCTTGCCACTTGGGAGAAAGGGCAAAGGATTGTTGAGATGGCAGTTCGCAAGGGGAGCATTCCTCTGGAGCCTTTTTTACACCAATTCGAAATGGATCGTCCGGTAGAGGGGCCAGGAACAGCTATCTATATGACGTCTGATGCCGCTATGGTTCCAATGCCTCTGGTTCAACTTCTAAGACCTTCGTGGCCGTTGCATGAGAGAGAGATTCTTTTGACTGTGCAGAGCCAGGAAACTCCATACGTACCCGATAGAGAGCGGATTA
>JADGCM010000186.1 GCA_015228995.1 Magnetococcales bacterium | reverse complement strand
AGGTCGGCCCGCAGCAACAGCCCTCCCAGTCGGCACAGCCATCGTTGGGCGGGGTTATGGGTGCGGCGGCGCGGTTGGCAACAGTGCCCGTGCGCCCAAAAGTGGCCATGGCCTATTGAGTGCGGAGAGTATCTTTCGTCATTGTGTGGGCCCTGTTGCAGGGCTGTGCCCCCGTTGCCACCGATGGGGAGTTGGGTGTCATCGATCCGATTGACAGTGTGGCCGCCACTGTCCAAGGGCGTGATTTATATGTTGAAACCACCCTGAAACCGCTGATGGTACAACAGCTCATGACGCGTGTGCGGCAGGGGGAGTTCTTGACGGTGCGCTATCGCCTCCGGCTGTATCAGGTGCGTGACGGTTGGCTGGATCGGGAATTGCTGGAGAAAGACGTAACCCATCGGTTGCGTTTCCATTTGATTACGGAACGTTTCGAGATGCAAGAGGAGAGGCGGTCGGCCGTCTACAGCGATGACAATGACGAAGCGGTCCGGTTCTTGAGTAGTTCGAGGGAATTGCTGTTGTCGCAAGCAACCGTTGGCGAGCGTTATCGTATTGAGGTGCGTTTTCACATGGAACCGGACGACGTGCCCTGGCTGTTTCATCTTCTGCATCGCATCATTGACTTTCGGCAATCGGCCAGTGCACTGCATACTTTAACGCAGCGCATTGAGGATCGTCCCCATTGATCGTGGCCTTTCCCCGCCGTTTATTGCGTGACCTGCTGGCCTGGGCGTCCGTCACCCCCGCTCGCCGGGCCTCTGGTGTTGCATTGTTCCTTATTGTCACCATGACCCTATTGACTGGTCGTTCCCTCTACAGCCCATCGGCCCTCAGCGGTGGTCACTATAGCATCACCTTTTTTATCCTGCTCTATATCAACCTGTTCCTGGTGCTGGCGTTGGGTATTATTGTGGTGCGCAGCCTGGTCCGTCTGTGGCTCGAACGGCGTCAGCGGTTGGCAGGGGCGCGGCTCCGTACCCGAATGTCAACCTTATTTGCTGCGCTATCGCTGTTGCCCACCGTGGTGATTGCCGTTTTTTCGGTGGAATTACTCAACCGTGGCGTCGATTCCTGGTTTTCCGACCGCATCACCCAGGCCCTGCAACAGTCTATCCATATTGCCCGCGCTTACTACCGCGAGAGCCAACGTACGGTACGACACGATGCTGAGGATATGGTGCGCAATCGTCGCTTGGTGGCCTCCACCATGACTTTGCAGCGCAGTGATCGGGTGCAATTGTTGCTGGAAAATGAGCGGCAGGCGCGCAGTCTGGACGAAATCACCGTCTTGCAAGCCGATGGCACCCGCATTGCCGTTGCCGGTGATCTGCCCCTGGATGCCATGCCAGATTTAACCCCATTGGTCGATGGTACCTTGCGATCCCTGCTGGTGACCGACGATACTGGCACTTGGGTACGGGCCTTTGTCCATTTAGGCGGGGATCAGTTTTTATCCGCAGGGCGTTGGATCGACCGCCAGATTCTCAGTCAGATGGAGCAGGTTGAATCAGCCTTCGTCGATTACCAACAGCTGCGCGCCGCGCATGGGTTACTGAAAAGCAGTCACACCATGACCCTGGTGACCATCACCTTGCTGTTGCTCTTGGCCGCTTTGTGGTCCGGTCTGCGCATTGCCGATAGTTTGACCAGTCCCATCACCCAGCTGGTATTAGGCACACGCAAGGTAGCCGATGGTGATTTATCGGTAACGATGGCCGTGACTGGTGACGATGAGCTCGCCACCCTCATGGCCGCCTTTAACGCTATGACTCAGAAATTGGGTGAAAATCGGCGTGAGTTGCAAGCCACCAACGATTTATTGGAAGATCGGCGCCGGTTTATGGCCGCCATTTTGCGCCATATTTCATCTGGAGTCATCAGCGTTGATCGTGAAGAACGCGTCACCTTGATTAATCCAGCGGCTGCCCGTCTCATCGGCATTGAGCCCCAGCCGGTGATCGGGACCCACTATCGCACCGCCTTGCCAGAACCGGTCCTGCAACCCCTGGAGGATTTACGTCGAAGTGGTATGGGACGCAATGGCGGCGGTAACGTACTCTCAATTCAAATACGCATCGACGGCGCCGAAAGGCCCTTGACATTATTGGCACGGATGACGCTATTGGGCTCTGGTGACGGTGCGAGTGGCGGTTTTTTGGTCACATTTGACGACCTGACCGATGTCCTCATGGCGCAGCGGTCACGCGCTTGGAGTGAGGTGGCACGGCGGATCGCCCATGAGATTAAAAACCCACTGACCCCCATTCAGCTGTGGGCGCAACGGATGCGGCGTAAATACCTGCGTGCTCAGGAAGCTGGCACCCCGGTGGAATGGCAAATATTGGATGAAGGGACCCAGGCGATCATCAACCAAGTCGAAGAGATGCGGGTGTTGGTCGATGAATTTTCAAATTTTGCTCGCATGCCCCGTCCCAGTCTACGTCACGACGACCTGAACGCCGCTATCCAGGAGGTATTGCTGCTGCACGATGCCGATTGTCGGGGCATCACCGTTGAGAAGCGGCTGTGGCCCGGCTTGCCAACCATTCCGTTTGATCGGAGCCAGATCAAGCAGGTATTGACCAATCTGGTCAGCAACGCTCTGGTGGCTATTCGTGAGCGGCCAGAAGGACCAGAAGGGGAGATCATAGCACCGCGTCTGTCGGTGACTACTGAGATGGCCCATGGCGATCAATGGGTGTCTATCCAAATTGCTGATAGTGGAGTAGGGATTCCTGCCGACCACCGTGATCGTATTTTTGATCCTTACTTCACCACCCGTAAGCGCGGCACCGGTCTTGGATTGGCCATTGTTAAAAAAATTATTGAGGATCACGGTGGTGCCTTGCGGGTGCGTGATTCGATTTGGCAGGGGGCCCTGATTGAGGTGTTACTGCCGATTGTGGCGACACCAAGCCGTTATCATTCATCTGATGCCGTTGTCGAAGAATAGAGGGCTATCTTGTCCATGAAACAAGCCAACACCATCCTGATTATTGACGATGAAGATGCCATCCGCGCCAGTCTACGAGGCATTCTGGAAGATGAAAATTATGAGGTGTTGGAGGCCTCATCGGGTGAGATGGCCCTTGAGATGCTGTCTCACCATGTCACCTCTGTTATTTTGCTCGATATTTGGATGGATGGTTTGGATGGCTTGGAGACGTTGCGGCGGATCAAAAATTACGGCGATGCCAAAGCGGAGGGGGAACGCAACGGCTTGCGTTGGCGTAA
>JADGCM010000185.1 GCA_015228995.1 Magnetococcales bacterium | reverse complement strand
CTATGCACACAAGTGTTGGTGAGCTCTCCATGCAGACCTCACCCCCTTAGTCCCCCTCTCCATGAATGGCGAGGGGGAGACGTGATACTGTTCTTACTCCCCTCTCCATTTATGGAGAGGGGCTGGGGGTGAGGTTCATACGGGTGGCTTATCCCTTATCCCACTCCCGGAAAGGGGCCGGGGGTGAGGGCTCATGGGATTCCCAACGGGAGAGAGAGGGGCTGGGGGTGAGGTTTTCTCTTACGCCGCCATCATACCATCCATACCGGATAGCTGCCCCATCTCGTCTGCAGAGAAGAGGGTATCGGTGTTGAGCAGGATGATAAACTGATCCCCCTGCTTGCCCATGCCACGGATAAAATCGGTGTTGAGATTGGTACCGATTTTAGGGGCGGGCTCGATCTGACTGGGACCCAATTCCATCACTTCGCGCACCGAGTCAACGATGGCCCCAAACACCGCCATCTCACCTCTAGACTCGACCTCAACGATGATGATACAGGTGTTGACGGTACGCTCCACCTCCTCCATACCCAACTTGGTACGCATGTCGATGACCGGCACCACCTTGCCACGCAAGTTAATGATGCCGCGCATGAACATCGGCGTGTTGGGTATCTTCGTCAGCGGTTTATACTCCAGCACCTCCTTAACACGAAAGATCTCAACAGCGAAGATCTCCTGCGACAGCGTAAAGGTCAAGTACTGGGTAATCTCACTGCTACTGGCGGCATCTGGTTTCATCGCCGTTTCTCCTATCAATATCTATCGAAACCAGCATCGGAGCTGTCATCGCTCATATCCAACGAGACACCCCCCTTGCTGCCGCCACCAGCTGGCTTGGGCAGCGCTTTAGGAGCAGCAGAGGCACCCTTGCTGGGATGGTGCGGCAAAGCCTTATGAGCCGCTGCGGGACGATGTGACACCGCTGGCTTTTTACCAACACTATGCGCCTGAGGGGCTGGCCGATGCGCTGGCGCGGACGGACGCTGGCCAGACGACTGGGTATTGCCAACCTGGAAGAAGGAGATGATCTGCTGTAGCTGCGATGCCATACCACTCAGTTCGTCGGTGGTGGCAGCCATCTCTTCGGAAGCCCCTGCATTCTGCTGGATCACCTGATCAAGCTGCTGAATGGCCAGGTTGATTTGATCGGCACCCTGATTTTGCTCACGCGAAGCGGCAGCAATCTCCTGCACCAGCTCAGAGGTCTTCTTGATATCGGGTACCAGCTTATTGATGATGGCCCCGGCCTTCTCAGCCACATGGACGCTCGACGTTGACAACTGGCTGATCTCTCCGGCAGCGGTCTGGCTACGCTCGGCCAGTTTACGTACTTCAGCGGCCACCACCGCAAAGCCCTTACCCTGCTCACCGGCACGTGCGGCCTCAATGGCGGCGTTGAGGGCCAACAGGTTGGTTTGACGAGCAATTTCCTCAATGATGCCAATTTTACTGGCAATTTCCTTCATAGCGGTCACCGCTTGCAACACCGCCTCGCCGCCCGCCACGGCATCGTTAGAGGCGGTCTGGGCGATCTTCTCGGTGGTCTGGGCATTGTCGGTGGTCTGTTGAATATTGCCAGTCATCTCCTCCATGGCCGCCGACGTCTCTTCGATGCTGGCCGCCTGCTCAGTAGCCCCCTGGGCAATCTGTTGCCCCGACGAGGAGAGCTCTTTGGCATTGCTGCTGACGCGGTCCGCCGAGTCACGCACCTCCATTACCACCGATTTTACTTTAGCGACCATATCGCGCAACGCCCCAGCCAATTGGCCAATTTCGTCTTTCTGCTCAATGGTAATGGTAGCGGTCAGGTCTCCCGCTGCCACAGCGCGGGCAAAGGTGACCCCCTGGGTCAAGGCGTTCACAATCAGGTTGGTGATAAACAGGGCAATGATGATGCCTAAAACAACGGCGATGATGCTACCGGTAAGGATCAGGGTGATGGCCGAAGACATCTCGTGATGCAGCTTGCCATCCTGATCTTTATCAGCTGTCTCCGAAAAATCTGCTACCTTACGGCGGTTCTGGATCATGTCGGCCTCTTCGCGCGCTTGGTGCGCTAGGGTCTCGATCACGCCATTGACATCCTTCTGATAAGTATCTAGTGCCGCTAACACCTTCCTGCACTGCTCTTGGTTTTTCGGATCCCTGAACGAGGCGAGTAAATCCTCAGCTATTTTCTTCGTTTTAGCAATGCCGTCGCGGGTCCGCTGCACCTGTTTATCATCCTTGCCGCGACTGATGATGATCTCTTTCTCACCCAGACGGGTATCCAGAAATACGGTCACAATCTGAGTGGTGGCACCTATTTTTTCACGTCGATCCAACAATTTTTTCTGTAATTCCTCAATGGCACTCTTCTCCAGACCAACGGTTGCCACCGAAGCAATATGCTCTTTCATTTTGGTGACCTGGTCGGCAGCCAAGGCATCGGACTCACTTTTAACAAGACTAGAGGAGGAACGGAGACGATCAACAGCCTCATCAACTTTTTTCTCCGCATCAATGAAGGCACCGAAGGCCTTGCCATAAGGCTCAGCCGCCGCGATGATGTCTTCCATCTGCTTCTTGTTGGCAGGATCTTGGAAGTGATCGCGTGCCGCAGCAGCAATCCGCTTCACCTCGGAGACGGCCTTGAGTCCCTTGTCACGCTGCGACAAATCACCAGTGCCAAGAAAGTTGCGCTCGGCCCGTAGCGCCTCACCCGCTTGATCAACAATATCAGCCATCATCTGGATATTGCCGAGACGATTCTCAATGTTACGCATGCCGTTCCAGCCGACAAAAGCCACCACGACCGTCAGCAACAGCACTAGACCAAAGCCAATGCCTAATTTAACCGCTAGTTTCAGATCCTTCATCTTCTACTCCCATTTTCCGACGTCACCGCCCTTTTTACGTAATCAGCGCGGACAACTTAACTAAAATTTACAACAAGGAATATCAAACAGAATACAAAGAAGTATAACAGAGCGCCGTATTATCGCTTATGGTTATACCAAAAATCAACCTAAAAAGTAGAAAATCTCGCATATTTGTTATAATCAATGTGTTATGTTGGACAGCTGCGGTCGTGGCGCACACCGAGCGGGAAAATCTTACTCGGACTCATTCGTCCTTCCCCCTCACCCCCCGACCCCCTCTCCCACAAGGGGCTGTCATGCCACCCCTCACCCCCCAACCCCCTCTCCCACAAGGGGAGAGGGGGAGACATGATGCTGTTTTTACTCCCCTCT
>JADGCM010000184.1 GCA_015228995.1 Magnetococcales bacterium | reverse complement strand
CTCAAGTTTACCGAGCGGGGCAGCGTTCGTCTGGTTGTTAGCCAACAGGATGACAATTTATGGCAATTTAGCGTCATCGATACCGGTATCGGTATTCCTGCCGACAGGCATCATCTTGTATTTCATCCATTTGTTCAGGCTGATCGATCTATATCGCGCCGCTTTGGTGGCACTGGATTGGGATTGAGCATCTGTCAGCAACTAGTAATCGGTATGGGGGGCCAGATGTGGATGGAGAGCGAATCTGGTCGGGGCAGCTGTTTCCATTTCACAGTACGGTTGCCAATGGCAACCGCAGAGGAGCGGAAGACTCAAACAGACAGCGATGACTCAGAAATAGCTGTTGCAAAACAGCGGCAGACGGCCCATATCTTGTTGGCTGATGATTCGGAGGATAACCGCCTGCTAATCACGGCATTTCTAAAAGATGCTCCCTATCAGGTTGCCACCGCAGTAGATGGTCGGGATGCCGTGAGACAATTCATGGCTGGGTATTTCGATATCGTGCTGATGGATATCCAGATGCCAGAACTGGATGGTTATCAGGCGACTCGCGAGATACGGTCATGGGAGCAACAGCATGGCCGGTCACCGGCCAGGATTATTGCCCTGACCGCCAATGCCATGAAAGAGGATGTTCAAAAAACGTTGGCGGTTGGTTGTGACCTGCATCTGACTAAACCGATCCGAAAAAAGTTGTTGCTGGAGATGCTGGCACAAGGTTAACCCCCCCAACTTTTGCCCATTTATCCGGCAGTTTTTACCGGTGGTGGTCCACCCTATTCACGCCATTCTTGACCATCGTCGTGCGTAATACAGCACTTTATCGTCTTCATTGCCGTTTGGTGGTCATCCGGTATGACGCGCCAACAACATTTCTATGACAGTTAGACTACATTGATGATGGAATAGGGGTTGCAGTGTATCGACAGTAGGATAATCCAGTTTGTTGTACACCTGGCAAGACAGAAAACGATGAAACTCCAATTGAAAACTATATCTGTTGAGCATCGCAAGAGCCGTGGTCCAGTTGTCATGGTCATCCTTCTGACCCTAACGGGTTGTGGCAGCCTATCGGTTAACCCGCTGACTCGTGATGAAATTACCTCTATCAGTCTAACGGACCGTCGAGCTGCTCAAGCGGGTGTCGAACCGCTCAAGGGGGTGTTGTCGCTGGAAGAAGCAATTGCACGTGCCCTTAAGTACAACTTGGATCGACGCACCAAGATGATGGAAGAGGCGATCGCTCTCAACCAACTGGATCTCTCCTCCTACGACATGCTGCCGAAGTTGATTGCGTCGGCAGGTTATCAAACACGCAACAAGGACATCATTACCACCAGCAAGGACTCGGTTACCGGTCAGCCCTCCTTGGCCCATCCCTACGTATCCTCCGAGCGCTCCCATACCCTTGCCGATGTTGGCTTGACGTGGAACTTGCTCGATTTTGGTGTCGGCTACTATGGCGCTAAACAGCAGGCCGACCGGGTCCTGATTGCCGGAGAACAACGTCGTAAGGCGATGCACACCCTGATTCAAGATGTTCGTTCGGCCTTTTGGCGTGCCGCCAGCGCCCAAAAATTACAGGGTGATGTCAGAAATACTATTAAAATGGCTGAGGAAGCGCTGATGTTATCGCGTCGGGCGGAGGTGGAGCGGTTGCGCTCCCCGGTTGATTCGCTGCGTTATCAGCGTCAAGTATTGGAAAATCTGCGTTTGTTGGAAAGCATTGATCAAGAATTATCCTCAGCACGCGTCGAACTGGCTAGTTTAATCAATTCACCCCTGTCGAGCGATATTCGTGTGGTGGAACCCAATGACACCGTTACTCCGGATTTGTTAGCCGTTCCGGTACAGCGTATGGAAGAGTTGGCTATTGCCCAGAACGCTGAATTGAGGGCCCAGTTTTATACTTCCCGGATCGCTACAGAAGAGGTCAAAAAGACCATGCTGAAGCTGTTTCCTGGGCTTTCTTTTAATTATAACGTCAAATATGATACGGATAAATTCCTCATCAATAATAATTGGAACAACGCAGGGTTACAGCTTTCTTTTAATCTGTTCAACTTATGGACCGGTCCAACACAAATCAAATTGGCCGAAGCGGGGGTGAGCCTAGCCGATCAACATCGGGTTGCCACCCAGATGGCCATCTTGACCCAGGTCCATTTGTCACGGATACAATATGCCAACTCTTACCGCCTGTTTGAGCGTGCCGATGCGATTTGGCGGGTAGACGATAAGATTTTTCGTCACATGAGTCACCGTGAGCAGGCTGAAACCCAGAGCAAGTTGGACAGCATTGCCAACAGTACCACGGCTATCCTGAGTTTATTGCGTCGTTATCAGGCGTTATCTCAGGTGCACATTGCCGCTAGTAAAGTTGAAGCTACCTTGGGGATGGAACCCAATATCGGCAGTGTCCAAGATTATACCCTCTCTGAGCTGACCCAGGTGATACGCGCTGCCACTCAAAAGAGGGATAACCTGGAGCCAATACGAGAGCCAATACGTGAGACAATCGCGATGCCTATGTCCGACAAGCAACTGGCGTCTCGGGTGTTGGCCTCTTCGGTGACCCTATCGGCGGCTCCTCCTATCGGAGGTGGTATGGTCCAAAATGTTGTGCACGTGACAGCATCTCCACCCCCGCCGCCCTCAATAGCACCCGAATTACCGAAACCATTGCCGCGAGTCAACTACGGTCGTTACCCTGGGCCAAAAGTTAGGCCGTTGCGTGGGGCATGATCAGGTGAGCAGTGAAAAGATTCTGGTTTTTATAGGCGCCGTTTGCACCATGCTGGGGTTGGGTTATGTCTTGGCGGCCGACGCGCCACGTCCAGCAGTTACCAATGCATCGCCGGTCCGACCGGGTCTGGAGCAACGTGAAATTCGGGCGCAACTGGCCCCCCGTCGATACACCACGTTGTCAGCAGAGATCGGGGCTAAAATCGACCGGATAACTGTCCAGGAAGGAGCCGGATTCCAGGCTGGGCAGACGCTGATTGTGCTCAACTGTTCCATGCAGCAAGCGCAGTTAGCAAAAGCAACGGCGGCATTGGCGGCAGCTAAAAAAGTATTGGGAGCCAATAAGAGGCTATCCGAGCTCAACTCGGTTGGTAAGGTCGAGCTGGGGGTGTCCGAAGCAGAAGAGCAAAAAGCTCAAGCAGAGGTCAAACTCATGGCCGTTGCCATCAGTAAATGCCAGATAACGGCCCCGTTTAACGGGCGCGTGGCGGAGCAGAAAGTCC
>JADGCM010000183.1 GCA_015228995.1 Magnetococcales bacterium | reverse complement strand
GGCCATTTATGGCGGGGCGGTATGGGTCAATATTGACATTGGTTCTCCACTTTTGGTAGCAGCGGGGGTTGCGATGGGTAACACCATTGGACCGCTGCTGACCACCTGGATATTGCGTACCACCGGCTTTCGCCATGACTTTAGCTACCGCTCGGATATCCTGTGGTTTATCGTCGCGACGGTGCTGGGGATGATCATCTCTGCTAGTGGCGGCGTCACCACCCTGTGGTGGGCCGGTCGCATTGCCACCCCGAGCTTGGCGGCCGCATGGTGGAGTTGGTGGATCGGGGACATTTTAGGGATATTGCTCCTAGCCACTGTACTATTGACCATTTCGCGTGATAGTTTGGCGAGTATCAAGCAGCAATCCTTTGAAGTGTTTTTGTTCGTGCCAATTTTGTTGGCCGTTAACTGGTTCATCTTTCTTTCCCCATTCAATCTGACCTTGGCCTATGTACCGGTGTTGCTGGTGATGTGGGCGGCGCTGCGTTATGGCATTGTCGGTGCTTCGTTAACGGTGTTGGCCGATTCCTTGATTGCTTTTTGGGGCACTTTTACCCACCACGGCCCGTTTCATCTGATGGGAGACCGGGATCAAATCGTTCTCGCTATCTACATCGTTACCCATACGGTGGTGAGCTTGGTGATCACCGCTCTGCATGCCGAGAATCGTCGTGCAGCAGCGCAATTACAGCAATCTTACCAAAAATTAAATAAAATCACCTCACGTATTCCGGGTATGGTCTATCAATTTCAACAGCAGCCAGATGGGGCTTTTAGTTTGCCTTATACCAGCGAGGCAGTTCGCACCCTGTTTGAAGTGGAACCCCAGCAGGCACAGGAGGATATTTCGACCATCTTTAACCGCGTTCATCCGGATGACCTAGCCACCGTGATGGCGTCGATCCACCGTTCGGCTCAAGAGTTATCGAACTGGCAACAGGAGTTTCGGGTTTGCCATCGTGACGGCAGCGAACACTGGTTATTTGGCAACTCCATGCCCGAACGTGGTGCCGATGGCACGTTGTTGTGGTACGGATTTATTACCGATATCACCCCACAAAAAGAGGTCAACGACGAGCTGCGTCGTGCCAAGGAAAAGGCCGAAGTAGCTACTCGGGCCAAAAGTGATTTCTTGGCGGTGATGAGCCATGAGATCCGTACCCCCATGAACGCCGTTATCGGTATGGGGGATGTGTTGTTGGAGACCTCCCTTACCGAAGAACAACGCCGTTATGTGCATAAACTCCAGAGTGCGGGCAATAATTTACTCGAATTGATCAACCAGATTCTCGACTTGTCCAAAATTGAAGCGGGTGGATTAACCATCGTCTCCGAGCCGGTCCAGATGCGGCCCTTATTAACCGAAGTGGTGGCGTTGCTCAGCGTTATTGCGGAAGGGAAGGGGCTCCGTTGTCAGTGCCACGTTGATGAAACCCTGCCAGAATGGTTGATCGGGGACCGGATGCGGTTACGCCAAGTGCTGGTCAATTTGTTGGGTAACGCCATTAAATTTACCGAACGGGGTCAGGTCTCTCTGTCCTGTCGGATCGCTCCTGACGAGTCGGCCCGCTACGAGTTACTGGTGGCCGATACCGGTGTCGGGGTGGATAGCAAACATGCTAACCAAATTTTTGAGGCTTTTAGCCAAGTGGACTCCAGTATCACCCGCCACCACGGCGGTTCCGGACTGGGATTGGCCATCTCACGACAGCTGGTTACATTAATGGGGGGGGAGCTATGGTTAGAGAGCCAGCCGGGACAGGGCAGCCTGTTCCGTATCTTGTTACCCCTGCATCCCTGCGCATGCGTTGTCACGGACGCCAGCCGCAGTGCTGTTGTCGACGGGGAAAGGCAACGTCCGTTGCGGGTTCTGCTGGTGGAAGATGCGGAAGATAACCAGCTATTGATCCAGCTTTTTCTCAGTAAGACGCCCCACCACTTGACGATTGCTGGCAATGGTGAGGAGGCGGTACAGTTGGTCCAGCAGGGTGCCTTCGATGTCGTGCTGATGGATGTGCAAATGCCCGTCATGGATGGTTATACCGCTACCAGACTGATTCGTCGCTGGGAACAGCAGCACCATCTGCCCCGTCTACCGATCATCACCCTTACTGCGCATGCTTTAGAGGGGGAAATAGAACGTAGTCGGCAGGCGGGGTGTGACCTCTATCTAACGAAACCCATCAAGAAACTGCTGTTGTTGGAGGCCATCCAGCGGCTGTCCAGCGGTTCTGTAGATGGTGGCCATAAGTGATTGGGAGAGCAGATATGTACCAAGCGTGGCGAACCGTATTCCGGGTGCCTTTTTTACGACGGATTTTTCTGTTGGCGGTGGGGATTGCTATTTTTCTGCCGGCTTACGAGTTTATGGTGGTTTATCCGAAGTTTACCCAATCGTTACTGGATACCACCGAGTTGGACGCCCTACGGGTCGCCAAGCACCTGTCGAACGGTTTGATCAAAAAAAAACACGAGCAGATTCACCGCAGCACGATTGATGCGCAACTGATCGCCGATGTGCATCAAATTATTACCGATTTTTACCTGATCAAAATCAAAATTTTTGCCTTGTCAGGTGAGGTGGTTTACTCAACAGATGCCAACGAAATTGGCCAAGTCAATCACAACGATTATTTCGTTAACGTCATTTCCCAAGGCAAGCCATTCAAAAAAATGGTGCAGAAACAGGGCTACACCCTTGAAGGGCATCTCACCAAGACGGATGTGGTAGAGGTTTATACCCCTATTTTTGATGGCGATAAAGTGATTGGCGCCTTTGAAATTTATTATGACATCACCGGCCATAAAATGATTCTGGATCGGCTGCTCTCTCACTCGGGGATCAATCTTGTCTTGATGGCGACGTTGTTGCTTGGCTTTATCTCTTTGGTGCTGCGTGAGGCAGTGCAATATATCGTCGCTAAAGAGGCGGCTGAGGAGCGGCTATTGCTGAGCTCAAAGGTGATGGAACATGCCCTAGATGGCGTCGTCATCACTGATCGACATGCCAACATCGAGATGGTCAACCCGGCCTTTGTCCAACTGACTGGTTACAGCCAAGAGGAGGTGATTGGCAAAAATCCTCGGATGCTCAGTTCTGGTCGGCAACCACGGGCCTTTTATGCTGAATTGTGGCATGACCTACTGAGCAAAGGGAGTTGGCAAGGGGAGATTTGGAATCGTCACAAAGATGGTGCCGTCCATCCGGAGTGGTTGAGAATTAGTGCTTTGCACGGTCGTGATCATCAAATAAGCCACTTTATCGCTATCTCTT
>JADGCM010000182.1 GCA_015228995.1 Magnetococcales bacterium | reverse complement strand
TGACCGCCCATGCCATGGCAGGGGATCGAGAAAAATTACTGGCGGCGGGTATGAACGACCACATCACCAAGCCGATTGACCCACAACAGTTGTCCCAAACCCTGGTACAATGGATTCCCGCCCGTGATCGAGACAGCAAGCCGGCACACCCCATTCAGCAGCAAAGTGACCGTCAGGGAGAGGTTACTTGGCCAACCAGCTTGCCCGGTACCGATTTGGTGGTCGGTCTACGACATGTTGGCGGCAATCAACGTCTATACGTCAAATTGTTGAAGGAATTTCACCAGGATTATCGGGACGTTATGACCGTTATGCGAGCCGCAGAACGGCAAGGGGATACCGGCCAATTGCTCCGGATGGCCCATACCCTCAAGGGGGTTGCGGGCTCGTTAGGGGCTACCGAACTCCATCTCGTAGTCCGTGATTATGAAGCAGCTCTCAAACAGGGTCTCGCTGCAACCGAGGAGACGTGGCTGCCGCGGCTTGAGGCCGCCCTCACCCTGGTGATGCAGGGCATTGCCCAGTGGCTGGCCGTGGTGGACGCCCCCCCGCCCGTGGATCATGCTGCGATGATTGACGTGGCGCAGATTGACGTGGCGCAATTGATGCCACTGTGCCAAGAGCTGGCCCGACTGCTGGCCTCTGGCTTTGCTGAGGCGGTTGACAAGGTGGAAATCGTCGCCCAACTACTGCTGCACAGCCCATACCAGCCAGCCTTACAAGAAATAAAACAACAGGTTGAAGACTATGAATTTGAGGCGGCCTTGCAATCGTTAACAGAACTGGCCAAATTGCTGCGAATCGACCTTTCACATCAGTGCTAATAGGACTGCGTTGGCCACCGCTAAGCCTGATTCAGTCAGGGTGATCCGGTCAGCAGTAACGGTCATCAAGCCCGCCGCTACCAATTGCTCGACCACAGCGGCCCGTTGTGACACCAGATCCCCCCCAGAGGTGGCCGCGTATCGGTGGCGACACAGTCCGGTGGCGGTGCGTAGCCCCATTATAAGACACTCTCGCGCCGCCTCCTGACGGCTGATCGGGGTCAGCGTTACCACCGAATCACCGGAGTGGCCGAGCAGGCGGCCCAGATAACGACCGGTGTCTCTCTCGTTGACACTACGATAAACACCACCCTGGCCATCACTCCACTTGCCATGTGCCGCGGCCCCCACACCGATGTAGTCGCCAAAATCCCAATAGTGGTTGTTGTGACGACATTGGTGGCCTGGGCGAGCAAAATTACTCACCTCGTAAGGGAACCATCCGTGTTGGGACAGAGTTTGGCGTGTTAGTTGCCAAAAGATCAGCTGTTGTTCTTCGTCCGGTAATGCCCAGCGGCCCTGGTCCGCTGATAGTTCATAACAGGAGAGGTGTTCGGGCTGCCAAGCCATGGCCTCCTCCAGCTCACGTTGCCAAGCGTCAATGGTATGAGCGGGGGTGGCGTAGATAAGATCGAGATTAAGCTGGTTAAAGCCAACCTGCCGGGCCAGAGCAACGGCCTGCCGAGCTGTTGTGACATCGTGGCAACGACCTAACTGCTGCAACCGCTCCGTATTGAAAGATTGAATCCCCAGACTCAACCGATTGATACCGGCTTGGCGATAGCCCGATAATGTGTCGTGGCAGACCGACTCGGGGTTGGCCTCCAAGGTGATTTCACAATCCGCTTGCCATGGCCATAACTCCGACACAGCCGCCAACAACCGCTCAACAGCGCTGACCGGCAGCAACGACGGCGTCCCGCCACCGATAAAAATCGACGACAATGGCCTAGGATCATCGACCATATAGGCTCGCCAAACGGTCAATTCAACCAACAGGGCATCCACGTAAGTCGCTATGTCAACCGGTGTGGTAACGGCCTCAGAATAAAAATCACAATAGGGACACTTGCTGCGGCAATAGGGAATATGCAGATAGAGAGAAAGCGCCAAATTGCTGGTTACGCCAAGGCCTGCTGCTGCAACGCCAGCAACTGCTGGATCCCCTGTTGCGCCAAAGCCGCCATTTGCTCAAATTGCTGCCGTGAGAAAGGCTGCCCCTCAGCCGTGCCCTGCAGCTCAACAAACAGCCCCGCTCCGGTCATGACAAAATTCATATCGACATCGCAGCGGCTATCTTCCTGGTAATCCGGGTCCAGAAGCGGTTGATCTGCCACTAAACAGCAACTCACCGCCGCCACCGCATCGCGTAGCGGCGATGCCGCCAGCAACTGCCTCTGTTGTAAGTAGCGACAAGCGTCGGCTAGAGCAACGAAACCACCGGTGATGGCGGCAGTACGCGTGCCGCCATCGGCCTGGATGACATCGCAATCGATGTGGATGGTGCGCTTACCCAAGGCGCTAAAGTCGACCACCGAGCGCAGGGCACGCCCAATCAAACGTTGAATCTCAAGCGTGCGCCCCCCTTGCTTGCCACGGCTGGCCTCGCGGGGGGTACGCTCCTTGGTAGCACGAGGCAGCATGCCATATTCGGCCGTCAACCAGCCACGCTCCTGGCCACGCAACCACGATGGTAAATTCTCCTCAACAGAGGCGGTGCACAGCACTTGGGTCTGACCAAACTGGACCAAGCAAGAACCCTCAGCGTGACAATTAAAGCCACGCTGTAAGGTTACTGGACGCAACGCGTCCGGTAATCGGCCATAGCTGCGCGGTATCAAGCTACTTGGCAGGCCATTTGGGTTCACACGATACCCTTTTTAGCGCCGAGTTGGATGGCATTGTTGACCAACTGATGGACTCCCCCTACCGTCTCCATGGGGATGCCATACATCGGCAGGATTTTGGTAAACTGTGCCTTACAGATGGCACAGATCAAGGCAACATAATTGACTTTATCCTCTTTCATGACCTGCTTCAGAGCCGTCACCCTCGGCAAGGCCCCTTTGATGCGCAAATCCATGAGCTCATCAGTTAACAAACCACCGCCGCCACCACAACAGAAGGTCCGTTCACCGATGGTGTCTTGGTCCATCTCAGCGAAATGGTTACAGGTCGCATGAATCAGGGCCCGCGGGATCGCAAACTGCCCCCCGGGCTCGTCGCCCATACGTGAAGCACGCGCCACGTTGCAGGAGTCGTGGAACGTCACCCGCAGATGGTCGTTGGCTTCTTTGTCGAAAACCAGAGCCCCTTTTTTATAGAGATCGTAGGTAAACTCGCAGATGTGCTGCGGCACCGGATAATTAGGATCGAGGAAATCGAACGGGCCATTGAGGGTATTCCAGAAGCTATAAGCAACCCGCCAAGCATGACCACACTCCCCGACTACAATGCGCTTGACACCCA
>JADGCM010000181.1 GCA_015228995.1 Magnetococcales bacterium | reverse complement strand
AAAAAACATCCCCCCGGTCGTCAGCAGATTGGGCAGAATATAGACCTTTTTGTTCAAACGTGGCAAAGGGGAGTCGTTCACCGCCTCACTTCTCCCCGGTCGCTGTGATGGTAGCCAGCAGCGTCTCCCCAGCCACCGTGCGCTCGCCTAACGTTACCGCAATGGTGGCATCAAGCGGTAAATAGACATCGACACGGGAACCGAAACGAATGAGGCCGAAGCGCTCGCCACGTCGGCCATAATCTCCTCTACCAATGCGGCAGACGATACGCCGAGCGATCAGACCAGCCACTTGGACAAAAACAATTTCTCGGCCCTGGTCGCTCTGTAACAGCAGTTCCATACGTTCGTTTTCCTGAGAAGCCTTGTCCAACGCGGCGTTGATAAAACGTCCGGGCCGGTAATTACAGGCAACAATACGACCGCTATCGGGAAAACGATTGACGTGAACGTTAAAAATGTTCATAAAAATGGAGATGCGGCGCGCCGCCCGACCGGAAAGCGGGGCAGCGGCCACCTCATCAACGGCGATAACGCGCCCGTCCGCTGGGGCCACCACCAATCCAGCGGCAACAGGAGTGATCCGTTCCGGATCACGAAAAAACCAAATGACCCAAAACAGCAATAGCCACAGCGGCGGGTCTCCCCAGGGCACCGGGCAGAACCAAGTGCCCAGCAGGGCCACAGCAGCAAACCCGGCCACGAAAGGCCAACCTTCCCTTGCTATCGGTATACGCACACTACACCACTTTCTCTAGCCATGCCGTTTCAACACATCCCTCACCCCGCCCCTTCCCACAAGGGGAGGGGCGGAAAGAAGCCGCTTCATGCTCCCCCTCTCCCCTTGTGGGAGAGGGAGCCGGGGGGCGAGGGGAAAGGTCAATTCTTGGACTTATCAACCAATTTACCTTTTTGAATCCATGGCATCATCGCCCGCAGGCCAGCCCCTAGCTCTTCGATGGCGTGTTCTTGCCCTAAACGACGCAAGGCTTGAAACTTCGGTCGACCGGCCAAATTTTCCGTGATCCATTCGCGGGCAAACTCACCCGTTTGTATTTCGCGTAAAATTTGTTTCATTTCGGCCCGTACCGCATCGTTGATAACCCGTGGGCCGCGGGTTAAATCGCCATATTCAGCCGTATTCGAGACCGAATAACGCATATTGGCGATGCCTCCTTCGTAAATCAGGTCAACAATCAATTTTGTCTCGTGCAGACACTCAAAATAAGCCATCTCTGGGGCATAACCGGCCGCGACCAAGGTCTCGAAGCCGGCCTGAATCAAGGCGGCGATGCCACCACACAGCACCGCTTGCTCACCAAACAGATCGGTCTCGGTCTCTTCGCGGAAATTGGTTTCGATGATGCCAGCACGACCACCACCAATGGCGACCGCGTAAGCCAAGGCAACGTCACGGGCTTGGCCGGAAGCGTCACGGTGGATAGCAATTAAGGTGGGTACTCCCCCCCCTTTGACATACTCGGAACGTACCAAGTGGCCAGGACCCTTGGGAGCGGCCAGAAAGATGTCGATTCCTTCGGGGGGGTCGATTTGACCAAAATGGATGTTGAAGCCATGGGCAAACGCCAACGCTGTCCCCTTGCTGATGTGGGGGGCAACCTCCTCACGATAGAGCTTGGCTTGGTGTTCGTCAGGCACTAATATCATCACCACCTGTGCTGTTTTGACGGCTTCGGCAACCTCCATTACGGTCAAGCCGGCCTGCTGGGCTTTGGTTACTGAGGGGGATCCGGACCGCAAACCGACCACCACATCGACTCCGGAATCGCGTAGATTCTGGGCGTGGGCATGGCCCTGAGAGCCGTAACCAATGATGGCCACCCGCTTCGATTGAATCAGACCAACATTGGCGTCGCGATCATAGAATATCTTCATCAAACTTATTCCCTTCCTCTCAACATTATCAACAAGATTACACTTTCTCAGGTTCGCGCAACATGGCTACCTGACCGGTCCGTACCACATCGACGATTCGGTACGGTGCCAGAGCCGTTAGGCAGGCATTCAACTTCTCTCCCTTACCGGTTATCTCAATAATCAACGATGTTGGTCCAACATCGACCACATGGGCACGAAAAATCTCAGCAATGCGTAACGCCTCGTTGCGCACCTCCCGTTCGGCATTGAGTTTGACCAACATCATCTCGCGCTCAACGTGGGAACCGTCGGTGACATCGACCACGCGGGTCACTGGGATCAGCTTGTTAAGCTGTTTGATGATCTGCTCAATGATGCCGTCATCTCCGTGGGTCACCAGGGTGATACGGGAACAACCGCTGACATTCTTCATCCCTTCTTCTGCCTGGAAAGAGGCCACGGTGGGCATCGGTGCCACCGTTAGACTTTCGATATTGAAGCCGCGGGCTGAGAAGAGACCCGCCACTCGGGCTAACACGCCCACTTCGTTTTCCACCAGTACTGATATCACGTGTCTCATATTCGCGATGTCCTATAGCAGAATCATTTCATTCAGCGCCGCACCAGCCGGCACCATGGGATAGACGTTGGCCTCACGATTAACATGAAAGTCCATGATAACGGGCCCCTCAGTGGCCAATCCCTGGCGTAACACCGGCTCCACTTTATCGGGGTGGTTAGCACTCAGGCCAACAATACCGTACGCCTCTGCCAACTTGACAAAATTGGGGATAACAGACATGTCTGATTCAGCATAGCGACTGCCGTAGAAAAACTCCTGCCACTGTCGCACCATGCCCAAATAACCGTTATTGAGGATGATGATTTTGACCGGCAGGCGATATTGCACCAGGGTGGCCAACTCCTGAATATTCATCTGAATAGAACCTTCGCCGCTGATCAGCACCACCGTTTCATCCGGCCGGGCCAGTTGGGCTCCCATCGCCGCTGGCAGACCATAACCCATGGTCCCCAACCCGCCCGAAGTGAGCCAACGTCGAGGCCGTTCAAAACCATAAAATTGAGCCGCCCACATCTGGTGTTGGCCAACGTCGGTGGCGACAATGGCATTGCCCCGTGTCAATTCGTGAATTTTTTGGATCACGAATTGGGACTCAATCACTCCCCCTTGTTGGCTATAATGGAGGCAATTTTGCAGACGCCAGTCGCCGATCTCACGCCACCACTCGGAGTAACTAGGCCGATTATTTTTGAAATCGGGTTCCTCAATCAACGCATTCATGCGTGTTAATACGTGACGGACATCGCCAACAATTGCGACATCGACCGTGACGTTTTTCGATATGGATGTTGGATCAATATCGATGTGAACGATGGTGGCATGTGGGGCAAACTCAGATATTTTGCCG
>JADGCM010000180.1 GCA_015228995.1 Magnetococcales bacterium | reverse complement strand
CGCACATGGAGGGCTAACAGAGCCAGTATGACCGCTGTCAAGGCTGATGCGATCGTCATGATGGGTTCAAACATCATGGTAGCATCTACTTTCATCGCCATCATGCCACTGTAATGCATGACGCCAATTCCCATCCCTCCGATGAGGGCAGCCATGCGACGATGGCTAGATGTCACATCGGAAGCATAGCGGCTGATCAGAGATAACATGACAAATCCGGCTAAAATTGCCGGTAGGCCGGACAAAACAGTTACTAAGGGGTCAAAGCTGAAGGGGATCGGCAGCTGATAGGCCAGCATGCCGATAAAGTGCATGGCAAAGACGCCGTTTCCGAGCGCCATGGCACCAAAAGCCAACCATAAAGCCCGTTTAATATTGCTTTTAGCGTTGCGGATTTGGTTAACGGTTCCCAAGCAGGTAGCCGAACCGAGGTAGGCAGCGACCAACGACAAGACTACTAGTACCGGATCGTAATAACCGGACAAGGCATGTGTCATATCGATCGACGAATCAATGAACTGGATGGAATGGTTGGTCAAAAAGCTGTCTCCCATTGGGAAAGAGAGAGCACCAAGGGGGCCCAAGGTGTACCTACCAAGCGGGCGATCAGCCGCTCGTCAGCTGTGACCAAAGGTGCCTGTTCACGTTCGGCTAGAGCAAGATAGAAACAGTCGTAGGTAGGGTGCTTTAATGCTTTGGCAATCTCGGAAGCTCGCGGAGCAAGTTGCGATAACCAGATTAATTTCGAGAACAGCTCCCCGATCAACAAGCTTACAGTCTGGAGCTGTTCATCAGTAATTTCTCCCCGTTTCCATACACGCCACCCAGCGTTACATACCTCTGCCACTATAAGATCAGGAGCACATAGAGATTGTCCAGAATTCAACAAGGCAACAGCCATGAGCGAATCTTGCTCCGCTACAAACCATTTGAAAGCAACGCTGGCATCCACAACGACAGTCATGATTCATCCCTAAGAGCACGAATAACGACCTGTGACGGCTGGCTAAGAGGAGCTGGCGTTAAGGCACGGCATTGTTCTAGCTGAGTCAACCACAGATCTTTTTTTAGGGCAGAATCTGCTGCCTCAATGAGGATGTTGCGCAACGCTTGTTCCAGCGGCTGGCGCTGTATCGCCGCTCTGTCCTTGAGTCGTTCGATAATCGCATCGTCTATATTACGAATAACCAACTCGCCCATTGGTTAGCTCCTTGACAACAACGACAACTGCTTCAAATCGCGTACCGCACCGCGTGCTGCCGAGGTGGTCAAGGCGGCATACGCCTGCAAAGCCTGTGATACCACGCGTTGCCGACCAATGGGACGATAAGCATCCGCCCCTAGTTGCTCCATGCGTTGACGGCGCTGTTGCAACACTTGGTCCGATACCTCCAACTGGATGCTGCGATGGGGAATGTCGATGCGGATGATGTCACCCTCTTCAATCAAGGCGATGGCCCCACCGGCTGCCGCCTCTGGGGAGACGTGGCCGATGGAAAGTCCAGAAGTACCGCCAGAGAAACGACCATCGGTAAGCAAGGCACAGTGCTTGCCTAAATTTTTTGACTTGATATAGCTAGTCGGATAGAGCATCTCCTGCATACCAGGACCGCCCTTAGGACCTTCATAACGAATGACCACCACATCACCAGCTTGGATTTGATCAGCCAAAATGGCCTCACAAGCACTATCCTGACTAGAGAAGATGCGTGCGGGGCCGCTAAAGTTCCAGATGGAGGGATCCACCCCAGCGGTCTTGACAATGCAGCCATCGACAGCAATGTTGCCAAATAACACAGCCAAGCCACCATCGCGGCTGTAGGCGTGTTCGATGGAGCGGATACAGCCTTGCTGTCGGTCGTTGTCGACGCTATCCCAACGGCGCTGTTGTTGAAATGGCTCTAGGGTGGCGATGCCACCAGGAGCGGCCAGTGCCCGTTGCTGTGCCTGTGGTGTCGCTTGGGGAGAGGCAATATCCTCGCGTTCGATCAATTGGCCCAGTGTCACCCCCAAGACTGTATGACACTGGTCGTGCAATAACTGACCGCGTTGGAGTTCGCCGAGGATCGCCATGACACCACCGGCACGGTGAACATCTTCCATGTGGTAATGGCTGGAGGGAGCCACTTTGCACAAACAGGGGATTTGGCGTGACAGGCGGTCGATATCGGCCATGGTGAAGGCAACTTCTCCCTCCTGGGCCGCTGCCAATAGGTGCAACACGGTGTTGGTGGAGCCGCCCATGGCGATATCGAGCATCATCGCATTTTCAAAGGCGGCAAAATTGGCGATGGAACGGGGCAATGCCGCCAGATCCCCCTGGCCATAATAACGCTCCGTGAGGAGGACAATCTGCCGTGCCGCCTGCAGGAATAGTTGCTGGCGATCCGCATGGGTTGCCAATAAGGTCCCATTACTGGGCAGAGCCAAACCAAGTGCTTCTGTTAGACAATTCATCGAATTAGCGGTAAACAGGCCAGAACAAGAGCCGCAGGTCGGGCAAGCCGACCGTTCCATACGACCCAAATCTTCTTCCGATACCGACTGGTTACCAGCAGCGATCATCGGGTCGATAAGATCCAGCTTTTGTTCCACACCAGAAGAGAGTATGGAACGCCCAGATTCCATCGGGCCACCCGATACAAATAGCGTTGGAATATTAAGGCGTAAAGCCGCCATCAACATGCCCGGAGTGATTTTGTCGCAATTGGAGATACAGATCAGGGCATCGGCGGTGTGGGCATTGACCATATATTCGACGCTATCAGCGATAATTTCGCGTGATGGTAGCGAGTAGAGCATGCCGCCATGTCCCATGGCGATGCCATCGTCAACGGCGATGGTATTAAACTCGCGCGCCACCGCGCCGCAGGACTCGATCTCCCGTGCCACCATCTGCCCTACATCCTTCAAATGGACATGCCCAGGCACAAACTGGGTAAAAGAGTTGGCAACGGCAATAATCGGTTTGCCAAAGTCGTGCTCGCGCATGCCAGTAGCGCGCCACAGCGCCCGAGCTCCAGCCATGTTGCGGCCGTGGGTCGAAATACGTGAACGATACTCTGGCATATTTATTTCCTTTCTGTTATCGGTTATACTGCGCCGAGGGCAGCAATTCATATTCTCGTATTCTCAACATTCACGCCATCTTACAGTAAGGTCGACACCATGCAACCGGTTCCTTGTCTGCAAATTCACCCACAAACGCCGCAGCAGCGCTTGCTACGACAGGCGGCGGCAATTCTAGAGCAAGATGGTGTCATCGTCTACCCCACCGACACCACTTATGGTTTGGGCTGCACCCTCAACAAC
>JADGCM010000179.1 GCA_015228995.1 Magnetococcales bacterium | reverse complement strand
ACCGACACTGGAATTCGGTCACGATCTCCAGCGTTCGGTCACTCGAACCGGTATCAACAAAGACAATCTCATCGGCAACCCGACGCAACGGCGGCAAGGTACGTGGTAGAAAATGCTCCTCGTCCCTCCCGATCATGATGACCGAAAGGCCATTACGCATCATCAAGGGCAACGACCCCCGGTAGCTCACGTCCCTCCAACATCTCTAGGAAGGCCCCGCCCCCAGTCGAGATGTAGGAGATACGATCAGCAACACCGGCTTGACGTACCGCAGCATCGGTATCACCGCCACCGACCACCGAAACCGCGTCAGAATCAGCCACAGCACGCGCCATGACCAGCGTACCACGGGCAAATTCGGCGACCTCAAACACCCCCATCGGCCCATTCCAAACGATGGTACGAGCTCCAGACAGAGCACCTGCAAATAGGCCAGCGGTAGCCGGCCCGATATCCAGCCCCATCCAGCCTTCGGGAATCAATTCCGACTCCACCACCCGAACCTCAGCCCCTACCTCTGCTTTTTGGGCAATAACGGCATCGATGGGCAAAATAAGCGCCACCCCCTTGGCCTCCGCCTTGTCCATGGCCGAACGGGCGGTAACAATCATCTCGTTTTCGACCAATGAACTACCAACCGTGTGCCCCATACTGCGCAGGAAGGTAAAGGCCATGCCGCCACCAATGATGATTTTATCCACCTTATCCAGCAACGCCTCAATGATACCGATCTTGCTGGAGACCTTAGAACCGCCGAGAATGGCCACCAACGGCCGTTGGGGTTGGACCATGACCCGATTGAAATAATTAATCTCCTCCGCCATCAATAGACCTGCTACGGTCGGCTTGACCAATTGGGCAATACCGCTGTTGGAGGCATGGGCACGGTGGGCCGTACCGAAGGCATCGTTAACCACCACATCGGCCAAAAGAGCAAACTGACGGGCCAAGTCCAGGTCATTTTTCTCTTCACCAGCGTGAAAGCGTACATTTTCCAGCAACAGCAGATCCCCAGGCTGCATGGCAGCAACCATGCCTTGTACCGTCTCACCAACACAATCGGGCGCCAGTGGTACCGGCCGCCCCAGTAGCGCCGACAACCGCTCGGCAACTGGCTTTAAAGAGTATTTTGGATTGACCTTACCGTCAGGACGGCCTAAATGAGAGGCGAGAATGACTTTCGCACCCTGTTCGAGGGCCAGACGAATGGTCGGCAAGGCGGCCCGAATGCGGGTATCTTCACGCACCTGGCCACTCTTAGAATCAATCGGAACATTGAAGTCGACACGCATGAACACCTTTTTTCCACGCAAATCGACACTTTGAATCGTACGTTTATTCATCCATAAACTCCTGTGTAAAAGGGCGCAGCAGCTCCAGCAGCCGCTCTATGCGCGGGTCAGTTTCAGCCTCTTTCGAACCCCTCGTTGCTTCGCACTCTCCCTCTCCACCTATGGGAGAGGGGGTTGGGGGGGGAGAGGGACAGTTAAGTATATTACGGCTGATCGCACGGCGCAACGCCTGTGGATCGGCGTTATCAAGTGCCACCAAATAGGCATTGCGTCGACCAGTTGCTTGTTGCAGCAACTTGTGCATGCGAGCGGACATACGAATATCAGACACCCCTTGTTGTCTCAGTGTGTGGTCAAAACTCTCGAAAGTAATTTCCCACAGCTGCTGCGCCCGTTTCTTGTTGACAGGATCCATGCTTTCATGCTGTTTGAGTTGATATAATGCCGCCGCAACCAACAGCATCAGCACCTCGAACCGCAATGAGAAATCATCTTTGATGCCCAACCAAGAGCCACTGGTCACGGATAGGGTCTGGTCAACCAGCTGGTCGTGTAGCGTCAGCATCTCTTGGTGAAGTGGATCGGTATTATGCAGTAACTGGCTTATCCATGACATAGAAACCTTGCTCCGTAGGGTAAGAGTGTCATAATAGGGCTCCCACAGAGTGGAGAGGGGGAGCAGGTAAAAAGCCCGTCCTTGCGCATCATAATCGGAGAGTCGTATCAATGGCAACGTTTCAGAAATTTCTATGTCTCCCTGTTGTCCTGATTTTATTGACAGCCTGTACGCCAGTGGTGTACGAACGGGGAAACATTATCGATCCAGCTGCTGTTGACCGCATCCAGGTTGGTCGTACTAACCACCGACAAGTCATGGAGCTGCTTGGCTCGCCGACTTTTGTCAACAGCTTTCGTCACGAACGCTGGATTTATCTGCAAGAGCGTCATTATGAGTCGTACCGCACCACCAACCGATTGGAAATTGTCTTCGATACGCAGGGGATTGTCCGCAATATACAACGTAACTTTGGCGATCAGCTGTGGGATCCAGAACAGCTGTCAGAGAGTGGTCCGATTGATTTTCTCTCTTGGCGTCGCCTGACCAACCCAGGTGGTCAGGATGTGACTCCAGAGGCCGGACAAGCTGCGATCAATTTCACCGTGCCCACACCCCTCGCATCCACCCAAGCAGACGCCCTAACCTCTCAAGAAGATCGCTGGTGGCATCGTTTGGGACGTATATTATGGCGCCCCAAACCACCATTACCAGAACAAGAAGAACTGCCGCCGCAGCAATACGGTTGGTGGCGCACCATCTGGGATCGCGACCCAAGCCGAGACCCGACTCGGGAGGAGTGACCGTGGGCACGTTAGCCTTGATCGGCGGTACCAGTTTGTTGGAATCGCAGCGGTTTCAATCGGCCCAGCGTCTGGAGATAACAACGGCGTACGGCTCAGTGACGGTGCTACATCCCCCTCACCCCCCAACCCCCTCTCCCACAAGGGGAGAGGGTGAGTATGACTATTTTCTCCAGCGCCACGGTTTGGGGGCTTACACCCCTCCCCACCGCATCAATCACAAGGCCCATTTAACGGCCCTGCAGCAACTGGGAGTGACCCATATCCTGGCCATCGGTTCGGTCGGCAGTCTGCACCGACAGCTCGGTGCCGGCCGTTTTGTCATCCCAGACGATCTGTTAGCACCACAGGTTACGGACTCTTTTTACGACGATGCCCGTGGCCATCGGTTATTAACCTTCGATACAACTTGGCGTCAACAGGTTATAGACGCTTGGCACCGCTGCACCCTACCGGAGGTCATAGAGCGGGGCGTCTATTGGCACACCGTCGGACCGCGGTTCGAGACCGCTGCCGAAATCCGTTTCCATCAACCTTTCGCCGATGTGGTGGGTATGACCATCGCCGCTGAGTGTCTGTTGGCAAGTGAGTTAGGGATGGCTTATGCCGCACTTTGCGTCGTTGACAATCTAGCCAACGGTATTGACGACCAGCCGCTGAGTTATGAGTCCTTTCGG
>JADGCM010000178.1 GCA_015228995.1 Magnetococcales bacterium | reverse complement strand
GTTGCTGCATCAATACGCCCAGCCGAAAATGGGCGGCGCTGTGATCCGATTTCAGCTCAACCACCCGTTGATAGCAGTGGTAGGCTGGCTCGAACTGGCGTTGGATCTCCAGCGCCTGCCCAAGATGGTACCAAGATTCGGCTTGTTGTGGATCACAAGCCACCGCCTGACGAAAGCAGTCGGCTGCTTCAGCGTGGCGTTGTTGTTGATAGCGAATGACGCCCAAACTATCGTGCAATTGCGCCGATTGCGGTTGATGCTGAAGCGCCTGTTGACAGCAGTCGGCTGCTTGCTGCCATTGCCGTTGGCTGGCAAAGATAGCACCCAGATTATTATAAGCGCCAATATGCGCTGGATTAAACTGGAGGGTCCGTTCATAACAGACCTGGGCATCGGCGAGACGATTCATTCGGTGATGGGCAAGGCCCTGGGCGAAATAAGATTCGGCTTGCGGGGCCCGGGAATCAAGCCACTGCTGCCAGGTTTGCTCCAGAGCAGCCTCAAAATCGCGCACAAAGCGGTCGCTATCAAACAGCGGTTGCGTGAGACGATTGGCCCATAATTTTTGGCGAATACGAGCCAGTTCTTCGGGATGCGTCGCCAACTCAATGGCTCTTTGTCGGTACGCTTCCAAGGAAGAAGCAATCAAGCCGTCGTTTTCCAAGCCAATGGCATGCAGTAGACTCACACCGGCACGGGCGGCGAAAGAGGTGTTGCCCGGACAGGTCAACAGCGGTACCCCCGCCCATAAGGCATCACAAGCGGTTGAGAAAGCGTTAAAGTAAAGCGTATCGAGAAATAAGTCAGCCCAGCGATGACGCGCCAAATGGTCGGCTTTATCAGGCAAGCGCGGGGCGAAGACCAGCCGCTGCGGTGATATTCCTCGTTCCCCAGCAGCCTGTTGCAAATTAGCCCGTCCAGCCCCATCGGCTAGCCAGAACACACTGCCCGGAATATCCCGCAATAACAGCATCCAAACATTAAAAACGTGCGGTTCAATTTTACCGTGATGGCAGAAACAACAAAAAACAAACCCTTGTTCCGATAAACCATGGGCACTACGCCCTGGCGTGGTCGCCGCAATGGGTTGTTCACCGTCCGTCACCACGATGCTACGTGGCAAATAGACTATTTTTTCACTGTAATATTGTTGTCGTTCTGGAGGGATAAAAAAACGATCCGTCAGTAGGTAGTCAATGAAGTCCGCACCCATTTGCAGAGTGGGCACCACCTGAACCAGGGCTGGGCGATAAGCCAATATCTGTGAGCGGGCCCCGGCCGTATGGCCATTGAGGTCGATTAAGATATCAATGGCATCGGCACGGATACGCTGGGCCGCATCCTGGTCACTCAGCCCCCGGATATCAACAAAATGATCGCAATCGTTCTCGATGCGCCGACGATAATGGCTGCCATCATCCGGCCCCGACGAATAGGCAAAGACCTCAAAACGACGGCGGTCGTGCCGTTTGAAATAGCCCAGCATCTGGTGGGATACCGGGTGATCGCGAAAATCGGACGACAGATAGCCAATACGCAGTCGTTCTCCTCCTCTCCCCTTGTAGGGGGATAAAGGCAAGGGCTGGATGTCGCGTTGCTTATAGCGCGAGTACGCTCGCGAGATAGAGCACTGTTCTGCCTCGGTGATATCGGGTACGGCAAGAAAGGGGAAATGGGGTGGTGCCGGTGTATTACCGTCATCTTGCCAAGCCAAGGCGGGCTCTATTAAACATTGGCGCAGGTGACTCAGCACCCGCCAGTTGCACCTTCTTTGCTCAATGTATGTTAAATAGACCAACGACGCCGTAAAATCGGGCCTGAGCTCAACCACCTTGCGGTGATACTCGGCGGCCTCATCGAAACGGCCTTGTTCCTGTCTGAGCACAGCCAAATTGTACCATGTATCTGCGTGGTCTGGCCTCATCTCGACCACACGATGGTAATGACCGGCCGCCGCCTCATAATGACCTTGTCGTTGCATTGAGACAGCCAACATGAAATAGTGGGCGGCGCTGTGATTGGTATCGTTATCCATGGCACCCATTCCACCACACCCGTTCCAACGCCGCCTCAAAATCACACACAAAACGGTCGGTATCAAACAGCGGCTGGTTGAGACGATTGGCCCATAATTTTTGTCGAATACGCCCCAGCTCCTCGGGATGGGTCGCCAATTCCAAGGCCCGTTGCTGGTACTGTTCGATAGAATCGACGATCAGGCCGTCGTTCCCCAAACCAATAGCCTGCAACAGGCTGAGGCTGACTCGCGACGCTAGTGTTTGCCCCGGGCAGGTCAAGACCGGCACCCCAGCCCATAAAGCATCACTAGCGGTGGTGTGGGCATTACAATAAAGCGTGTCCAAGAATAGGTCGGCCCAGCGATGGCGGGCTAGATGGTCTGGTTTGGGCAAACGGGGGGCAAAGATCAGTCGCTGGGGCGACACCCCTTGATCGGCCGCTGCCTGTTGCAGATTGGCACGCCCCGCTTCATCCATCAGCCACAAGACACTGTCCGACACATCTTTAAGCAACGCCATCCAGACAGCAAAAATACGGGGCTCAATCTTGTAATGGGCATTAAAGCAGCAAAACACAAAGCCATACTCCGGCAAACCATGGTCAGAACGTCCCGGTGTGGTCGCTGCAATCGGCTGTTCACAGTCGTTGACTTGGTAGCAGCAAGGCAAATAGATAAATTGCTCACTGTAATAGGGCTGCTGCTCAGGGGGGGTAATCCAACGATCGGTCACCATATAATCGATAAAATCTGCTCCCATACTGCCTGGATAGCCGAGCCAAGCGATTTGCACTGGAGCTGGCCGATAGGCAAGGATCTGGGTCCTTGCCAGCTTGGTGTGCCCCTTGAGGTCAATTAATAGATCGATGCCATCGTCGTGGATGCGCTGGGCCGCCTGTTGGTAACTCATGAATTGCAAATCGATAAAATGATCCACGTCATTTTCGATGCGTTGGCGATAAAACGGGTCGCGATCAGCACCAATTGAATAAGCAAAGACCTCAAAACGGCGACGATCATGACGTTTGAAATGACCCAACATCAAATGGGCAGTCGGGTGATTGTGAAAATCGGCGGATAGGTAACCAAGCCGCAGCCGCCTCATATCTCCCCCTCTCCCCTTGTGGGGGAGGGGGCCGGGGGGTGAGGGCGGTGAAGGCCAGGGGCGGATATTTTTCTTGAGAAAGCGGGATCGGTTTTTAGCGATCTGCAACTGTTCCGCCTCGGTCATTGCCGCTGGTATGGACAAAAACGGGAACGATGACGGCGGTGACAAGCCGGGCCGCTCCTGCCAAGCCAAGGCCGGCTCAATCAAGCGCTGTCG
>JADGCM010000177.1 GCA_015228995.1 Magnetococcales bacterium | reverse complement strand
AGAGCCACGCCGGCCGTTGTATCAGCGGCTGTTGACCTGGGGCCATCTGGATCACCTGCTGCGGCTTTATTTCTTGCGCAATCGTTTGGGTCTGGTCCATTGGAGTGGTGATCAGGTCGATTTTGAGCTGTTTCGTCGCATTATGCGGCGGGCGCGTGATGTCGCGCAGCAAAACGGCATCGCCCTGACGATCGTGAACGTGCCGCACGTCTATCAAATTGGTCAGCCAGTCGATGGGGCACAACAACAGGTACGCGCAATCGTGCAATCGTTGGGGCTGTCTTGGTACGATTTGCTGGTGCCATTCGCTGCGGTCGCCAATCCGGGTAGTCTATACGCGTTTCAATACAGCGGCGGCCATTTCAGCCCAGCTGGCAACCAGTTGGCAGCGGCGGCGCTACTGTCACAGTTGGCGGGTCAATAATGGAACAACAGCCTCTCTCGGAGCTTCCTACCGCTATCGTGCGCTATAAACGCGAATTTCCCATCGTTTGGTTGGTGCCAATGGTGGCGGCAGTGATCGCTGGCTGGCTGGCCGTTCACTCCTGGCTAGCACAAGGAGAGTTGGTAACGATTGCTTTCAAAAATGCCGCAGGGGTACAAGCCGGTAAAACCCGCATTAAATACCGCGATATCGACATCGGTCTGGTTGAACAGGTACAATTGGATCTGGCCACGGTCGACGACCATGACGGCCATTACCCGATCCAGATTCGCGGACGCATTTACCCCCATGCGGCGACCTTCCTCAACAGTGGCAGCCAGTTCTGGGTGGTACGTCCGGAGCTCGGTCTAACCGGTATTAGTGGCCTCACCACGTTAATGGAGGGGGTACACATTGAGGTTGACCCAGGCTCGGGTGACCACACTAACACCTTTACTGGTCTAGAAACCCCTCCTGTAGTGCGACAGAACACCCCCGGGGCCAGCTACGTCCTGATGGCGGATTCCCTGGGCTCCATTACCCACCGCTCGCCGGTCTATTATCGCGGCCTGCCGGTCGGGGAAATACAGGGCTATCGCCTCACAGATGACCGTCGTGCGGTACGTATTCACGTTTTTATTAAGGCACCGTACCACACGCTGGTGCGTCCTAATAGCCACTTCTGGAACGTCAGTGGTATCCGTATGAACCTGGATGCTGACGGTATGAAGGCCCATACGGAATCGTTGCAATCGTTGTTGTTGGGCGGAATTGCCTTCGACTCTCCCCCCTCACCGGAGACAACTTCAGCCGACCAAGTGGTACCCGATTATACTCCTTTCCGCTTGTATAGTGATTTTGAAACCATTGGTGAAGAGCATTATACCAAACAGATTGATTATATCCTCTATTTCGATGGTTCGGTACGAGGACTGAGTGAAGGAGCACCGGTCGAGTTTCGTGGTTTGAAAGTCGGCTCTGTCACCCAGGTGCGCATGGAATACGATTCGTCGCAATCGACCATCCGTATTCCGGTGTTGGTACGCATTGAGCCGGAGCGTATTTCTGAGATTGGTGCTGCCAATACCACCCCCGAACAAATTTTTGAGCAGCTGATCAACAAGGGGCTGCGGGCCCAGTTGCAGACCGGTAACCTGCTCACCGGACAGCGGTTTATCGAACTGGCCATGCTACCGGAGATTCCCTTGCGTCGTTTCAACCCCAAGCAACCCGAGATACCAACGGCACCATCCAGCCTCGACGAAATGACTCAATCAGTGGGGAGCTTGCTGGATAAATTGCAGCGGATTCCCTGGGAACGTATCGGCACTGGCCTAGAAAAAACGGTCCGAGGTGCAGGCCAACTGCTCAGTGCGCCAGAGACCATGGCGGCCTTGCAGGCTCTCAAAAACAACTTGCAACAGCTGGAACAGATCACCAAAAAGCTAGATCAACGGCTCGGTCCGTTGACGGAAGAGTTGACCCGCACCACCGAGGCGGCCCGTTTGGCACTTGAACAGAGCCGTTCCTCTTTGGCAACTACCGAAAAATGGCTGGCACCGGAGGCGCCGATGTATCAAACGATTTACGATACCCTGCAAGAGGTCACCGATGCGGCACGGGCTCTGCGGGCTCTGACGGGCTACTTGGAACGGCACCCCAACGCCGTATTATTCGGCAAAGAGCGCTCAACTGGGGGGGAGAAGCCATGAGCCACCGCCTATTCATCTCCTTATTTGCACCCCTGTTATCTGCCCTGCTATCTGCTTGTGGCAGCCTGACACCAGCGGACAGTAGCAATCGTTTTCATTTAATCAGTGCCTTGACCGAACAGAGCCTGGAGCAGCGCGACCGCATTACCATTGCCGACCACGGCCCAACCATTGAGATCGCCCCGGTGACGCTGCCTTCTTATCTCAATCGCCCCTATATCGTGACACGACGACAACCCGGCCAAATAGAAATATCGGAGTGGCAGCAGTGGGGTGGTGATTTGTCGGAAAATCTGTCGCGGGTGCTGGAAGAAAATCTCGCCCTGTTACTCCACACCCATCGTATAGTCGAACCACGCCAACGAACCTTGTTACCGGCCGATATGCGGGTCACGGTGCAGATCCTCCACTTTGAACGCAGTGGCGATCAGACCGTACAACTGATCGCCCGTTGGCGCCTGTCACGTCGCGAACGCAGCGAGCCCCTGATGACTCGACGTAGCGATATCCGGGTGCCGACTGATGCCACGGCCAGCTATGACACCATTGTTGCTGCCATGAGCCAAGCCTTTGCTGATCTTAGCCGTGAGATAGCGGTTGAGGTGACACGCACGGCTGAGACGCTAAATCCCAAGTAAACCCAACGACCGTTACATCATCGCGCTGTTCTTCGGCGCCGCGATAGGCCAGCAAGGCCGATTCGAAATGTTCTTTCTGCTGACGTATCGGGACATCTTGCAGTTGCTTGATTAACTCCATAAAGCGTTTTTTGCCAAACCCATAGCGTCTGTTAGAACCACCGATTTGATCCAGGAAACCGTCCGATGTCATATAAAACGTGTGCTGACTATCCTTTGTCAGACCAATTTTCGTTTCTTGCACCACCAGATGGGCTTCCAGGTTACGATAACCAATGCCAAATTTATTGCCCTTAAACTCCTGAACTTCTCCCCCGTAGGCATGAAAAAGCGAAAAACGTGCTCCAGAAAACCGCACCTCGTTATTTTCGTAGTCCAGATAGCAGGCCCCCAATTCTAAGCCGTCGTTGGTGTCGACTTCTTCTTCCTTTTTCTGGTAAAGCATTCCCTGCACATGCTCGTGGATGTATCCAACCAGCAGCCCTATCTCACCAACGGGGGTATTATCCAACGCACGGTCAACGGCACCGACGGCCAACATGGTCATAAAGGCCCCCGGTACGCCATGCCCGGTGCAATCGGCCAACATAATCAGACGCCC
>JADGCM010000176.1 GCA_015228995.1 Magnetococcales bacterium | reverse complement strand
GACGCGGATCTGTTGCTGCTCGATGAACCCACCAACCACCTCGATTTTGCCGCCATCGAACGACTGGAGGCTTGGTTACTGAACTACCGTGGCACGCTGTTGTTCGTTACCCATGATCGGCGCTTCTTACGGGCGTTAGCCACCCGCATCATTGAACTAGATCGCGGTCAGCTGACCTCTTGGCCAGGTAATTACGAGACTTTTCTGCAACGCAAACAAGCACTCTTATTGTCAGAAGAGACGGAATGGCAGCTCTTTGACCGCAAACTGGCCCAAGAAGAGGTATGGATTCGTAAGGGAATCAAAGCGCGGCGGACCCGTAATGAAGGACGGGTACGTGCGTTAGAAGAGATGCGTCGGCAACGTCAGGCCCGTCGTGAGCGTCAAGGACGGGTGCGTCTACCCCTGCAAGAGGTGGCGCGCTCCGGCCAATTGGTCATCGCGGCCGAGGATGTCAGTTATAGCTGGCAGGATGAGCCGCTGGTCGATCGTTTCTCGACCCTGGTCTTACGCCAGGATAAAGTTGGACTCATTGGTGCCAATGGTTGTGGCAAGAGCACCTTACTTAACCTACTTTTAGGCCGCTTGACACCCGATCGTGGTCGGGTGCAGCTCGGCACACGGTTGGAGATCGCTTGGTTTGACCAGATGCGTAGCCAAATCGATCTCGAACGGACGGTATGGGAGAACATCGCCGATGGTTGTGACCGGTTGACCATTGGTCAACAGACCCAGCATATACTGGGCTATCTGGCTGACTTTCTCTTCACCCCCGATCGGGCCCGTTCACCGGTTAAAACCCTCTCTGGCGGTGAACGCAATCGCCTCCTGCTCGCACGGCTGTTTACCAGACCGGCCAACCTGCTGGTGCTGGATGAGCCCACCAACGACCTCGATAGTGAGACATTGGAGCTACTGGAAGAGCGTTTGATCCACCATCAAGGGTGTGTGCTCTTGGTGAGCCATGATCGTGAGTTTCTGGATAACGTGGTAACGTCGGTATTGGTATTCGAGGGCAAAGGTCGCATCCAGGAGTACGCCGGTGGCTACAGCGATTGGCAGCAACAACGCAGCCATACGGTGGTGGCGGCTACCACAGCAGCAGTGGTTAAAAATGAACGGCCACGCCGTGAACGCGAAGTCAAACAATTGACCTTTCGGGAACAGCAGCAGCTGGCGGCGCTACCCAGCCGTATCGAAGAACTCGAAACGGAGCAACAGCAGCTGCATCAGCTCCTATCCGATCCCGATTGTTACCAACAAGGGGAGCAGCCGTCCGTCGATTTCCAGCGCCTGACCGAACGGTTGGAACAACTCGAACAGGAGCTGGCCAGTTGCTTTCAGCGTTGGCAGGAGCTAGAAACCAAGGCGACCGAGCTGGAACGCAGCCTCAAACCAACAACAGCTCAATCGTGATTCTGTCAATGCGCTACCTGCGCATCATCACCAAAGACGCTTTGAATCGGCGACGGAGTTGGCAGAGTAACATTCGTCGGCAATTCTGATGAAAGACATGACGAGATCTGCATCGGCAACTGTTCCTGTATCAATCCAGCCGCTTTTTCCGGATCAGACACAACAGCTCGACAAAAATGGTCATGTACCTGGCCTACTTTGTGTTCTTGATCTGTCATGACACATCTCCTCCTGTCATCACTTATACCATACAGGAGATCCTGCGTGCAAAATCATTACGCCAGTACCCCACCCTAACGCCTCTGGAACATCTTTTCCAGCTCTGCCAACGATAGGGTGACGTAAGTGGGGCGGCCGTGGCTACACTGCCCTGAAAAAAGAGTGGTCTCCATCTGCCGCAGCAGGGCGTCCATTTCATCACGGGTGAGGGAACGACCGGCCCGTACCGATCCGTGGCAGGCCATGGTGGCCAGGATCGCTTCTTGTCGTTGTTCCAGGGCAGTACTGCTACCGAACTGCTCTAAATCACGCACCAAGTCAGCGACCAAGTTAGCAGTGGTACAACCTGTCAGCATTTGCGGGATTTCTCGCACCGCAAATGCTTGCTCGCCGAACGGCTCAATGACAAAACCGAAGGCCAACAGCGCCTGCCGGTGCTGTTCCAGTCGCGCCGCTTCGGCGGCCGATAATTGCAGAATTTCCGGTAGCAGCAGTGGTTGACGCGGCGGTGGCTGCGATTGCGCCAACAACTGCTTGAGCTGCTCATAGACAATGCGCTCGTGGGCGGCATGTTGATCGACCAGCACCATACCGTCCCGCGTTTGAGCAACGATATAGCTCTCGTGAATCTGGGCTAATGGCTGCCCCAGGGGAGGATTGAGTGGTTCTGGCGGCGGTGGCGCTGGTTTGTGGTAGGAAGTCTGCTCTTCTTGGGCATAATTAAAAAGATTGTGAGACGATGCTGTGGGTATGGCTGGGGGTATCGGATTGGGTCGGGTGGTCATGCCAGCCGGGGGCCAATGGACCGGACGCGACACCGCTTCGGGCAGATCGCACGAGGTTGTTGGTAATGGCGGTGTTGCTGGCGGTGATGCAGCGGCGACATAATGACGACTGCCAAGGGATCGCAACGCTTCGTTAACGGCCTGATGGACCAGACCGTAAACAAGTTGGCGCTGGTGAAAGCGTACTTCCAATTTACTGGGATGGACATTGACATCGACCTCAGCCGGGTCAACGGTGATAAACAGAGCCGCAAGTGGAAAACGATCCCGGGCCATGGTATCCCCATAGCCACTACGCAGAGCCTGCAAAATGGCCCGGTCACGCACCCAACGGTTATTGACGTATAGGTAGAGACTGGAGCCGTCGGCACGATTCAAGGTGGGTACACCCACCCAGCCAAATAGGGAGTTGCCAGCCTGTTCGCCACTGATCTCCAGACAATTATCAGCAAAGTCGGCGCCAAGCAGGGTGTTTAGCCGTTCGCTCAGGATAGCAGCGCTCTGACCGGAGCGCAGCTGCAACAGCTCGCGTTGTTGGACTTGGTAGCGGAAGGAAATGTTAGGGGCAGCCAGTGCCAAACATTGGATCAGTTGGGTAACATGGTCGGTCTCGGTCCGTTCCGAACGCATAAATTTAAGCCGTGCCGGGGTGTTAAAAAACAGGTTGCGTACGGTGATACGGGTACCGACTGGCATGGCAACGCGACGGATCTCGGTTTGCTGCCCCCCTTCGATGAGGATGGCACAGCCATCCTGTTCCTCTGCCACCCGACTTTCCAAGGTGAAATGGGATACCGACGCGATGGCTGGCAGCGCCTCGCCGCGAAAGCCGAAGCTGCGGATTGAAAATAGATCGCTGCTCGAAGCAATCTTTGAAGTAGCATGCCGCTGAACCGCCAATAAAGCCTGCTCTTGCACCATGCCGTGGCCATTATCGCTGACCTGAATCAGACGCCGCCCGCCTTGTTC
>JADGCM010000175.1 GCA_015228995.1 Magnetococcales bacterium | reverse complement strand
ACATTGCTGCTACGGTGAACCAACTACAGCAAGCGGGTATCCGCGTTTCGTTGTTTATTGACCCGGAATTTGACCAGATCGTCGCTGCCGCCGAAACCGGTGCCAAAGTGGTAGAGTTCCATACCGGACGTTACGCCAACACGACCGACCACGACCACCGCCTATACGAACTAGAAAAACTGAAAATTGCCTTCGTCCAGGCAAGTGCAAAAGGGTTGATTACTAATGCAGGTCATGGTCTCAACTACCATAACGTCCATGAGGTTGCTGCGATCCACGGCCTCAACGAGCTTAACATTGGCCACGCCATCATTGCCCGTTCTGTCTTTGTCGGCATTGAGCGCGCCGTGCGGGATATGAGGCAACTGATCCACAACCATAGTCAACCTCTGCACGAGTGGCCATGATCGGGGCAGCCATGATTGTAGCAATTGGCACCGATCTGGTCCGCATTGAACGCATCGCTACCACAATACAGCGTTTTGGTAGTTGTTTCTTAAAGCGGATCTTCACAGAACAAGAGATAGCTTTTTGTTCTGCGCGGGTTGGTACGGTGGCGTCGGCCTGTTATGCCAAGCGTTTTGCCGCCAAGGAGGCTATTGCGAAGGCGCTAGGATGGGGCATGAGTGGCGGCATTTGGTTTCGTGACATTGAGATACTACCAGACAACTACGGCAAACCAGTCGTCCAGGTTATGGCAGCAACAGCGGCGCGTTTACGCGCCTTACAGGTTGACCGTATTCATTTGTCGCTGACTGATGAAGAAGGCTTGGCGTCGGCAGTGGTGATATTGGAACAGCTATGACAGGTGAGACACGCCACCAACATTGGGACCAAGTCTACCAACAACGAGCGGTGGATGACGTCAGTTGGTACCAACAGCGACCACAAATTGCCCTGGACTGGATCGACCAGCTCGGACTGAAGCCGGAGGCAGCGATCATCGATGTTGGTGCTGGGGCCTCGACGTTGGTCGATCACCTGCTGGCCCTGGGCTATCGTCAGCTAACACTGCTGGATATCTCCGCTGCCGCGTTGTCCATCACGAGACAACGTCTTGGTGAGCAGGCAGCCTGGGTTGAGTGGTTGGCAACCGACATCACTCAATTTCAACCACATCGGTCATTTACCTTGTGGCACGATCGTGCCGTATTCCACTTCTTGACCGATGCCAACGACCGGCAACGCTATGTCGCTGCTCTCAAGCAGGCCCTCTACCCGTCGGGCTATCTGATCATGGCTACCTTCGCCGTTGATGGTCCGCAACAATGCAGTCAATTACCGGTCTGTCGCTATGACATAGACCAATTACAACATGAGTTAGGTCCTGACTTTACCCTGTTGGCCACCACTCATGAACGACATCGAACCCCGGCTGGTAAAGAGCAACATTTTATGTATGGGCTATTGCAGTTCAGAGAGATGAGTAATGGAAGGTTATCTACTAGAGCATAAAGATTTTTTAATTGAGCATAGCCATTGGCTTTATCTGGTACTGTTGATCGGCACCTTTCTCGAAGGCGAAACGATGGTCATCATCGCTGGTTATTTTGCCGCCACTTATGGCTATTTATCGTTGCCACTGATCATTCTCTCCTCTTTTATTGGTACTTTATGCGGTGACCAACTGGCTTTTTACATCGGGCGTTTTTTTGGTCCACGATTGGTTGAGAAATGGAGTCAAGCCGCTCGTGATCGCGTCGCTCGGGTGACCCAGATGCTGCACCGTTACGATGCTTGGTTTATCATGTCGTTTCGTTTTATCTACGGGGTGCGTAATGTGGCCCCCTTTGCTATTGGCATGTCGGCCATCACCAATCTACGTTTTTTTGTGCTCAATTTTATTGCGGCAGCGGTGTGGGCGGTGTCATTCGGGTGTATTGGCTACTTCTTCGGCCAAGTGGTACAGCAACTGCTCCAGGATATGCACCACTACGTGTTACTGGCTATTGTCGTGGTGGCGGTTGGGTTCTGGATCATCCATCGGCTACGTCGCCCTAAACCAGCTTCTTAAGCGTGCGCATCCATCTGCTGACGGCTGGCTTTCGCAGTGCCAATGGGCGGGCGTTTCTTTATCCGTTGCTGGTTCATCGCCCGTTTTTAGCCCACCAAGGCATCCATTGGCGTGCCTTTACGGCTATTGAGCCACAGCTATTCGATTGTGATCAGCTCTGGATCGACAGCAAATTTCACCGTGACCGCTGGCAACAAGAGCACGCTCAAGTGCTGGATGAGTTGCAACGGTTGCGACATCAGGCACAACGACTGGTCTTCGTCGACTTAGGCGACAACAGCAGTTACTTAGTGTCAGAGGTGCTGCCTCTGGTTGATCTTTATTGCAAAAGCCAGTTGTTGCGTGATCGTCAGCGTTACTTGCAACCACTGTATGGTTACCGTCCCTACACCGATTTTTATCATCATCGATTTGGCGTCACCGACAGTGCCCCAGCCGCCCCCATCTTTGTAACCGAACCACAATGGTTGACCAAGTTGCACCTCGCTTGGAATTCTGGCCTGAGCGACTACTCGGCCACGGCGCCCTGGCGGTTGGCCCTTTATCGCCATCTACCCATCACGGCGCTGTTACGTTGGCCAATCCCGATCACGCCTGCTACGGCACCGCGTTCACAGCCGCTCTCTTGTCGCATCACCACCCATTATGATCGCGCCACGGTGGCCTTTCAGCGGCAACAGATCAGCCAAAGATTATCCCATCTCCTGAGTCATGACCGCGTTTCTCGGCGGCGTTATCTACAAGAATTGGCGCGCAGCCGCGTGGTGTTATCGCCATTTGGTTGGGGTGAAATTGCCTACCGTGATTTCGAGACCTTTTTAAGCGGCGCGCTGCTGCTCAAGCCAGACATGAGCCACATGGAAACTTGGCCTGACTTTTTTATCGATGGCCAGACCATGGTAGCGTTTCGTTGGGATTTACAAGACCTAGAACAACGGCTAGAACAGCTCTGGTCACAACCACAATACTGCATCGACTTGGCCGCTGCCGGCCAGGAACACTACCGACAACACCTGCACACCACCACAACGGCTGCGGAGCTATTTTATCAGCAATTGCAGCGGATTATCGCCGCTGCCGCCCCACTCAACAAAACCGGTACTGCCCCTTGCCCCCCTCCTTGGCCTGATACATCGCCTCATCGGCTTTCTTGATCAATAAATCCAGATCTTCCGCATCCCTGGGAAAGATGCCGATGCCGATGCTGGTACCGATGGAACAGCAATAGCCTTCCAAGTAAAAAGGCCGCTGCAACTCTTCGATGATTTTTTGAGCGACTGGAACGATATGTTCCTCTTTTTGGATCGGCAAACTCGGCGACAGAATCACGGTAAATTCATCACCACCGAGACGGGAAACGGTGTCGACATCTCGCAACACCCCCTTGATCCGGAGGGCCACCTCTTGC
>JADGCM010000174.1 GCA_015228995.1 Magnetococcales bacterium | reverse complement strand
CTGGAGGTCGAAATTGATGCTGTCGAATAAGGCGTGGATGTCATCGCTGAGAAGGTTTGCCACCATTTCATAAGGTTGAACGCGGTTGATCGCCTCCTGAACGGCTGGATCAAAATCCTGAATACCAAAAGAGAGGGTGGTAACGCCACGGCTATGATAAAAACGCAATTGATCCGGTGTTACCCGTCGTGGGTCAATTTCAAAGTAAAAATGGTCAAGCTGCGCCAGATCGATCCAACGGCCTAATTGTGCCAAAATTCGGTCAAAATCGGCTTGATTGACAATGGTTGGCGAGCCACCTCCCATAAAAATCTGTTTGACGTTAGGACGCAGGCCATGCTCCTCGAAGAAGGTGCCGAACAGATCGATCTCCGGTAACAGGGCCCGGTCCAAATAATTCTGAATGGGTTGATAATGTGAGGTAATCTGTCGGTGGCACAAACAAAAATAGCAGAGTTGCTCACAAAACGGGATATGCAGATAAACCGTTATCCCTCTGATCGGATCGTCCTTAAAAATGGACGACAACGCCCGCCTGAAGTCATGGTCAGTGAGACCATACTGCCAAAAACTCTTGTGCGGGTATTCAATATAGTCGAATACTTGGATATCGTATTTCTTGAGTAGATTAATATCTTGGAGGATGCTCGGCTCGGGTTGCATGGCCGCTCAAGCCGGTATCGACGGCAACTGCGTCAGGAAATAACGCAAAATCACCGCAATGGTTAACAGGGTGTTAATCTCGCCCGAGCCAATCATGGCTACGAGTTCCGCTAGGCTAAAACAATGGACACTGACGATCTCTTGATCATGCGGCAGGCGTCGCTCAAACTCATCATTGGTGAGATCAACCTGAAAAATAGAGATCAAGCCGGGTACCCGGTTGGGAGCAATGGCCAGGGGCAACAAAGGCCGAAACCGGGCCAAATCTTGGACAACGATCCCCGTTTCCTCCGCCAATTCCCGCGCTGCCCCCTGAACCGCTGTTTCTCGTTGGCAATGAACCCCCCCGGATGGCAACTCCAACATGGCCGCGTTCAAAACAGGACGCAGCACGCGCACCAACACCACGCTGCGTTGATCCACTACCGGCAAGACCACCACCGGCGGCTCTTTGGCCTCAGTGGTGAAATAGCCGCCGCGATTGTAAACGCTAAACCACGGATTGTCGTGCAGCAATTCCACCGGCTGTAGCTCAGGACAAGCAGATAATTCCTTCATCGCGTCAGAAACTTTTCGCCGGCTCGGATGCGACCACGCCAGTATTCCAGCAGATCTTGCATGGTCTGTTCAAAGGGAATACGCGGCACCCAACCACAATGACGGTTAAATTTGCTGGTGTCTGGAACTTGGAGATCGGCATCGATGGGGCGTAGCCGGCTCGGGTCGACAGTAACGGTAATGGCATCCTTGAGCGGCGACAGTGCAATCAGAAACCGCAACATCTCCCCCACCGAACAACTGTAACAGCCGCCGATGTTGTAGTAAGACCCCGGGATGGGATTAACGGTCACCAGCATGTAGTAAGCACGCACCGCGTCGCGTACATCCGACCAAGTACGCAATGAATCCAAGTTGCCGACTAAAATCACTGGTTCGATCTGACCGGCTTCAATCATAGCGATCTGTTTGGCGAAGCTCGACTCGGCAAAAACGTCGCCACGCCGGGGACCGGTGTGGGTAAACATACGGGTCGTCAATATTTTCTGGCCGTAAGCCTCGGCATAAAACCGTCCGATCAAGTCGGTACCGACTTTGGAAATGGCGTAGGGAGAGGCCGGGTGAAAAGAGCACTCCTCGTTAATAGGCAATTTCTCGCGCGGCACCCGACCAAACACCTCCGAGGAGGCACAGACGTGGATGACTGGATCAATCGCCGAACAGCGCCGCAGCGCCTCTAACAGCCGCGCGGTGCCGTTGATATTGGTGTCTAAGGTTTCAATCGGCGCTGAAAAACTGGTCAGGGGATAACTCTGAGCGGCTAAGTGAAAGACATAATCGGGTCGAGACTCATTGACAACCTGTTGCAACGACAGCGCGTCGCGTAGGTCACCATGGAGCAGAAACAGCCGATCTTTCGCGTTCACCCGTGGCAACAAATGTTGCACATTATCCAAGGGACTGCGCCAGCGGCAGACACCGTAGATATCCCAATCGGTGTGCTCCAATAGATAGTCGGCTAAATGCGAACCCACCATACCGGTGATACCGGTAATTAAAGCCCTCATGAGATATTCCTCTTTAGACGGTCGAGGTCACGTGTGGTCGCCCCACCAATTGATGGAACTTCTCGGTATCAAACACCGATGGCAGAGGAGAACCGCCATTGGGGGAGTCGTTCCAGGAGATTTTAAAATTTTTCAACCACTCGTGAAACAAGATAACCCGCCCAGCCGCCATGCCACCATCAATCAGACGATTCCTCACTTCGGGCGAGAAAGTGGTGATAATGCAGCGGTCCATATCTTGATCGGCGATAACATCTGCTTCTGATAATACCTCAATGGTGGTACCAGGCCAATGCTGCCGCAAGGCGGCGACTACCCCTCCGGTATTACCGCTCGCGCTCATGTCAGGCATGAGGATCAATTTGCCTCCAGATGGCATGGTGGTAGTCTGCTCAATAATGGCCTGGAAGGCCGCCAGAAAGGCGTAGCGCTCCCACTGCTCAACCAGCGCTTGAAAGCCAGGATTTTCATGGTAACCCTGCCACAGCATCACCCGTTTGATCAGTTCGGAAGCGGTGACATAATCCCGACCACGACTCAGCACAATGCTAGCATTCATCAGCACCGAATTCATGGCCGCCTGATTGGCTTTTTCCAGCAGACCAGCGCGCACCTGTTCCGACAACTCACTATAGCCACCGACCTTAAGGGCCCAGAACAGCTGAATATCGAGGCTGTCGCGGACATGGTCCGCCTCTTTGACCAGTAAACGCTCCCCCTCGCGCATTTTACCCCGCTGCTCTTCCACACGGTGCGCTTCTATGTTGTTATTCTGGATGTAATAGGGTTTGGAGTCCAGCACAATCTCCCCATATTCCAACATCCTAAAAATTTGATTTAATGGGAAATAGACCTTGTGGGTGTGATAGCCAAAATGGCTATAGATGTCTGTCCGGAGGATGTACACCTCCGGCAAGAAGGGCAAGTCCACCATGAAGTTGAAGAGCTCAATGCTATTGGACTTGTTAAACAGACGCACCCCATCAAAATTACCCCAGAAAAGCATGGCATCATGACTGACACGATCAATCAATTTCATCGAGGTAAAATAGGCCACCACGTTTTTATTATTTTCTAAATAATTGATAATTTCTAATACACGTTCCGGGATCAATCGATCATCGTCTGCCAGATAAGTTGCATAACGTCCCCGCGCCGCCCGATACAACCCGACCATGTTACGAAATGAACCGAT
>JADGCM010000173.1 GCA_015228995.1 Magnetococcales bacterium | reverse complement strand
AACGAGGCGTTGCGGCGCCACGTCAGCGAGGGATGGCAGCCGGTGGTTGTTGATGCGCTGGAGGAGTTCAGGTTGGAGGAGACACGCACGGTCATCCGGGGCGAGATTCGTTTTCACACCATGATCTACGCCAACGCGGCAGGGTTGCGCGACTGGCATGGCAAGCAGGTACGGGTGCGCTATGACCCACGCGACGGCAGCAAGGTGTGGGTGTGGAGTCTGGACAAGCATGATCGTTTTATCTGCGAGGCGCTGAAGGATGGCAACCAGGCGCCCTACCTGATCGATAGCGTGCAGGATCATGCCGAGGCAAAACGGCTGCGTGGGCAGTTGCAGCGCCTGGACCGCAAGCGGCTGGAGAAACAGGCCGAGTCACGGCGGACGCTGGAAGCGGTGCCGGAGGCAATACCTCTCACGGTGGAGCAAGAGGCGATGGCGGCGGCGATGCTGCAGCATCTGGGGCTGAATGATGAGGGGCCGCTGGCGGAGGTGATCCCGCTCCGTGAAGAGGATGCTCTGAGTATAGGCAATAGTCGGCCGGTTTTCCGTGGTCCGCTGGCTGAGGAGCAGTGGGGACGTTGGGCGCTGGCACACATGGAAGAGTTGGACGAAGAGGAGCTGGATCAGTTGGAGGCGAAGATGGAAGAGTCGCGTTTTCGCATGATGTTGGGGTTGGATGAAGAGGTCAGTTTGTCCAGCAAGAGTGCAAAAAAATGACCGGCCAGTGGTGAGAGACTGAACCAGTCTAAGCAAGTGCAAAGGAATAATAACAAATGAAAAACAAAATGGCAACAACAAACAACGTCAAACGATTTTTAGCTGCATTGGCGAGCTGGAAAAGCGGGGTGCCCGTGAGGCCAGCATGTTGTTGGTAGTAGGTGACCCCGGATATGGCAAGACTGAGACAGTAGAGCGCTGGGCAGATACTGCGGATGCAGTTTATTTGTGCGGCAAGCCGGGCATGACTCCACACATGGTGCTGGGAGATTTGTTGCGCGAGCTGGGGGTGAAGGTGGAACACAGCATCGAGCGGCGTTATAAGCTGGCCGAAGGCGAGTTGCGCAACCAGCAACGGCCAATCATTCTTGACGAGGCACAGTTCTATCTGCACGGCAAGGCGGAGTGTTTGGAGGTGATCCGGGCGCTGACCGATCGTTACGAAGTGCCGTTGGTTTTGGTATCGATGAATGAGATTCAGGAGGATATCAAAAAGCTGGCACAAATCTCTTCCCGCGTGGCGGCGGTTGTTAAATTTCTTCCAGCAACAATAGAGGATGTGAAAATCTGCTGCGACACACTGGCCGAGGTCAGGATTGCTGATTGTTTGGTTGAAGAGATTCTGTACCACACCGCCGGGCGGCTGCGGGAAATTATTAACGCTATTGCCGCTGTCGAGCAGTTTGGCAAGCGCAACAAATTGGATCCGGTGACTCGTGTGGCCATGGTCGGCGAGGTGATTGCCCATGATTGGCGTAATGAAACGCCGCGCAAGGTGCGTCCAGTGCGGCAGGCGAGGACGGCATGAGCGGGCGATGGGTGGCGCATGATGTCTTAAAAGCGCTACGTCAAGATCCAGAGCTGCGTGTCGTGCTCGCATCTCGACTGCCCGGTCTTGAGCTTGAGCAGATCAGTAGCGGTTTGTATACGCTCAAAAAACGGGGTTTGGCTAGTGTGACTTATCAAAAGTGGCGATTGACTGATGCTGGAGTTGTGGCGCAACAAACCGAGCAAAAATTTTTGCCTGGAGCGGCTGTGCAGCATAGATCAGCCAGGCCGTCTGACAGGCGCACGTTTCGTCAGCGTGCCTGGGCTGCTTTGCGGCGCAAGAAAGGCAAAGCGACGATACCTGACCTGATGCGTGTTTTGGAAGGTTCTGAAAAAGATGAAGAAAACCTGAAATGTTATCTGCTGATTCTGAAAAAAGCAGGTCTTGTGACGGCGTTGAAGCGCCGCGCCAGGGGTGTGGCATTGACCAGTCCCGGCCATGTGGTGTGGACATTAAACGACGATTTTGGCCCGTTAGCGCCGATTTGGCAGACCAGCAAGGAGCAAGTGCTGGATCCCAATACCGGAAAGATCTATCCGTTGTCGGGTAAAGAGGATGGTGTCTCATGAACATACAATTATCTAACGATGTGTTGCGCAGCTTTCGTCCAACTCCGTTTGCGCCAGACGGTGGATGGCTCGAGCATGAGATTTTGCGTCTGGTGTGGGACGCCAAATGTGACGGGATCACACATGCAGATCTGTATCGATTGTTGCAACGCAGCGAGCGCGAATGTGGCGCCGCTGTCTTAAAATTGATCGGCGAAGGCAGGTTGCAGTCGGTCAGGGTGCTGCAGTGGGCGGACAACTCCTGGCCGCCGATGAAGTTGTTCTTGCCAGAATACAGTCCGCTGCGGTTTGCGCGATGAATGCTGCAATGGAAAAAGCTTGGCTGGCCAGCCAGGAGCTGAGTGTGCGTTTTGTGTATGGGTTTGGCAGTAGTCGCAAGGGGTGGATGCCGTTTTTCGGTGATACAGGTTTGTTGTCGATGTTGGCTGGTAGAGATGGTTTGTTTGTCACGCAACAAGAGGCTCAACATGCCGGGGAAGAATTTCAACGTCAATACAGAAGGGAGACAGTCGGTGGTAAATTTGACGCGCTCACCGTTTTGGCAAGTAAGCGATAAAGATAAAGCTTTGATTGATCGGATAGTTAAGCGTGCAATACCGTTTTTTATTGAAGCAGGGTTTGCGATAGAACCAGCAGATTTAGCGATGGATATTGCTGCCGTGCACGCCAGCGACTGTCCGTTGCATCTGGCTGCTTTGTTGGCGTCTAGCGATGCGACTTTTGCGCACGACGTAAGTGGGATCCATTGTTTTCTGGATCGTGCAACGGGCGCTTTAACCAACCATTTTTTGCCACGGTGCGCGGCATAGTGTCGCACCTAATCGATGCGGGAGAGTGATATGTCGAAGGTTGTTGAGGTTTCTACGGAGGGATATTGGACGGATCCGCAAGGTCGGTTGATACCCGACTGCATGGTAAAAGGAGCGGACAAGCTGCGTGATCAAACAGTGCGCGCTTTGATTGAGCAAGCCAAAGAGCTGCACAACGCGCTGGCCAAATTTAAGGCGCAAGCGTTTGAAGATATTGCGCAATTTATTACGCTTTCGGCGGATGAGCATGGGGTGGAATTTGGCGGCCAAAAGGGTAATGTTACACTGAACACGTTTAATGGCAAATATCGTGTGCAGCGTGCCTATTCCGCTGTGCTTGTTTATAACGAGCAGGTGCAAATTGCTAAATCCATTATTGATGATTGTCTGCGTGAGTGGGCCAGCAACTCGCCAGCAGAGATTCAGGCGTTGGTTAACGATGCTTTTCGCGTTGATGGTAAAGGTGAGTTATCGGTCAACAAAATTTACAGTTTGCGCAAGCTGGACATCAAAGATTCGCGTTGGCAA
>JADGCM010000172.1 GCA_015228995.1 Magnetococcales bacterium | reverse complement strand
GAGCATAAGCGCCCTCCAACTGGACCAGCTCGGCGTGGCTGCCCTGCTCCACAATACGCCCTTTTTCCATATAGAGGATGCGATCCATACCGGTAATGGTAGAGAGTCGATGGGCAATGGCGATGACGGTCCGTCCCTTCATCAGACGCCACAAGGTCTCCTGGATCAGATGTTCCGTTTCTGAATCCAGCGACGAGGTAGCTTCGTCAAGAATAAGGATCGGCGCATTTTTCAAGAAGGCCCGGGCAATCGCCACCCGCTGCTTTTCGCCGCCGGACAAACGCACCCCTTGTTCACCAACGATGGTATCGTAAGCGGCGGCACGCCGAGTAATAAATGCGTGGCAGTGTGATTGATGCGCCGCATCCAGCATCTCCTCTTCGGTGGCATCCAAACGTGCATACAAGATGTTATCTCGTATGGGTCGATGAAACAGACCTGGGATCTGCGGCACTTCGGCAATGGCGCCGTTGAGTGACGCCAGCGTGACGGCAGCTATGGCTTGTCCATCGATGGAGATGGAACCAGCCTGCGGGTCAAATTGGCGTCGCAGCAGTTTGATCAACGTGCTTTTACCCGCACCCGAGGGCCCGACCAAGCCAACCTTCTCGCCGGGCTGAATGGTAAGGCTCAAATGATCAAAAACAGTGGTGCCATCGGCATGGCGAAAGGTTAGATCGTGGATAACAATGCCACCTCCCTGGACCACTAAAGGCTGGGCCGTTGGCTGGTCACAGATGGCATGTGGGCATCCCACCAAGGCGACAGCATCCCCTAATACGCCCAGATGCTCGAATAGTTCTAGCATCCGCGAGGCGAGGTTCCAAACGTTGCCGACAATAATGGCTGCCAATGAAAACACCAGCATAAAATCACCGGCACTCATGCGCCCCTCCCCCACTGCTATCAGGGTCATGGCCAGTAAAGCCACCTGGAACAGCAGCGCCGCTGTGTATAACGATCCGCGCATCAGCATGAGAAAGCGCCGCAATTGCATGGATGAATCGCGTTCACGGGCCAGGAAAGTGGCCAAAAAGCGGCGTTCGTAGAGGTGACGACCAAAGGCACGAATTAACTCCACGTTGGCAATGGCATCGATCATCCGCCCAGAAGAGGTCGAGCTTTCGTCGGAAAATTGCCAGGATAACGCTTGGCAACGGCGCGCGAGCCAAGCCGATGCCCCTAGAAAGAGCAGGGTCCACACCACCAATAGCACCGCCATGATGGGCCAACGTAGCCACAGCAACCACACCCCTTGACCCAGGATGGTGACGATGCGGACGCCATCGTGCAGTAAAATAGAGGCCAACGGTGCACTGCTCTGCCCCGCCTGTTTGACCTTCTGCCCCAATTTACCGGCCAAGTGTTCCTGAAAATAATGCGGCGAATGTTCTAGCAGATAGGAAAACAGGTAAGATTGGATGGAAAAACGCCAGCGGGTGGTGGTGTGCAGGTCGGTCCACTCGTAGAGTCGGTTGCACAGAGCAGAGGCCAGCCAGCAAGCGGCAATCACCCCAAACCATAGCCAGACCTCGGCCATGGCGTTGGCATCACCGGGCAGCTGCCCCAATGCCTCGATCAGGTTGCGGAGCGCCGGTGGCTCAAATCCCATAAAAGCAATGGACAGCGACGCGATAACCGCCAGGGCAATGGAACGCTGGGGATAGCGGTGGCGCATAAAGAACCACAGAAAAGCCAGGGCCGTTGTCGGCGGTCTGGGTTGGTCAGCAAAGTCACGATAACCAACGTCGTCACAATCAACAGGCTGGACCATCACGGCGCCGCAGGAGGTAACTCAGCCAGGGCTTGGTCAACGGTCCGCCGTGCAGAACTATCGACAGGGAGTTGTTGACGCAGCAACTGCCATAATTCCCTGGCCCGCTGCCACTGCTGCGCACGAGCTGCGGCAATACCGAGCAGCCACAGCAACTCTGGTTGCTCGGCATGTTGGGGCAATAAAACCTCTAATCGCTGCACCCCACGCTGGTAAGAGGCCGTTTCATCACTCTGCATATCGATTTCGGCCAGACCGATGGTGGCCGTCAGCACATGCGACTCATGACTGACCTCTTTCAACCCGAGCACCTGCTGGTAGGCCTCTGCTGCTTGGGTCAATTGGCCCAGAACCTGATAACTGCGCGCCAAACGCAACCATCCCTCCGGATCGTTCGGCTGTTGCCGCAGCCGCTCATGGAGCCGATCGACCATCGCCTCAATACGATCAGCGGTGATGACCGGGACATCCCCGGTTGCCTCGTCCGGCGGAGCGGACCTTAACGGCAGGTACAACAACAGTGCTAGACACGACACCGCCAGCACCAGCCCTGCTGCCAGCCAACGTTGCGGGTTGATCTGCCGCTCTGGCAACCGCTCCCGCTCTGGCAACCGCTCCCGCTCTGGCTGTTGCAATTGGTCCAGTTGTGTCAACAGCGGCGCAATATCGCATTCCAATGAGTCACGAACGACGGCGCCCTCTGCGGCAGTGACCAGACCAGCGGCGATATCTCGCTCCAACTCTTGCAGTTGCCGCAACAACCGGTCACGCTGGCCGGTCAATTCCTCAATATCTGCATCTAGCCGCGATACAGCGACCACCGCGCCCGCGTGCCGCGTCCTGATCAGAGGGAGACAGACCACCCCGGCACCGCACACAGCCAATAACCAGAACCAGAAAGGCCAAGTCACCATCGTGCTCAATGACCAGCCGGGGTGGAACTGGTCCGCATTAAGGCCTTATTCATGGTATCTACCCGCTCGACCAATAGCATAATCAGCTGGTCCTTGATCTTCTCCCGAATTTCTGAACCCAGTTTTTCCAGTACTTGATCGGTTAGTTTCATCACCACCACCCCATTCTCAGCCGCCACCACACTGGTAACCCGAATGCCTTTGGTCAGAAAAGCCATTTCACCAACAACAGCCCCGGTCTTCAAAGTGGCTAATACCCGCTCTGGTTGCTCCTCTTTGATGACATGCACGGAGCCACGGATGATGATAAAAAAAGCGGTGCCCATTGATCCCTGCTGAATCAATAATTCGTCTTTGTCGTAGCGAACGAAGGTCTGCGGCATATCGGCAATACGTTTTTTATCCCGAGCGGCCAAGGTAGAGAAAAACGATATCCTATCAAGCAGCTCAATAATCTCCATATCTAATTACTCCTCATGACGGCTGTGATGACGGCGGACTTTCTACCCCCCCTCTCCCCTTGTGTGAGAGGGGGCCGGGGGGTGAGGGGAAAGTACAGAAGGCCATTTACGACAAAGACCTGCGCTCAGGACGTAATAAGAACAGGGCGGCGATAACCATAGGCCAAGTCAACCATTGCCCCATCGTCAAACCCAACGTCAGATAACCCAGATGGGCATCCGGCTCGCGGACGAATTCCACTAAAAACCGGCACAGGGCATATCCCAGCAGGAACATCCCCAACAACCGACCCCGCGGCTGCGGCC
>JADGCM010000171.1 GCA_015228995.1 Magnetococcales bacterium | reverse complement strand
TTTTATTCATGGCCAATGCCCTGTTTCGACAGTGTCCAACGACTGGTCTCTACTTTCATAAAGGTGCCGAGTCACTGATGAAGGCCCATGCAGTGCTGGGTGTCGTCTATCTCTTGCTTGGTGGCCTCATTGGTGTCTTTATCGCCTTGACGCGCGCTCCGTCAATCCATTTGCTGAGCGCCGAAACGTTTTACATGATGTTGACCGCCCATGGGACGGCCATTTTGATTTTCTGGGTCATTTTCTTTGAGATCGCTGTACTTTATTTTGCCTCGTCGACACTGTTGCGGGTGCGACCCGCGACGCCAGCCATTGGCTGGTTGGGATTCGTCCTGATGTTGGTGGGCTCGATCATGACCACAGTGGCCATCTTCCGGGGTAACTCTAGTGTCATGTTTACCTCCTACGTACCGATGCAAGCCGAGCCAATTTTTTATCTTGGATTGATTCTCTTTGCCGTCGGTGCTTTGCTGGCCTGTTTCATTTTTCTCGGTACACTGGTTATTGCCAAAGAGGAAAAAACCTACGAGGGGTCCATCCCGTTGGTAACATTTGGGGCTTTGACCGCTTGTATTATCGCCATCTTTACTATTGCCTCTGGCGCCATTATTCTCATTCCCACTCTGCTCTGGTCGATGGGGCTAATCAGCTATATCGATCCGCTCATGTATCGGAATGTGTGGTGGGCGCTGGGCCACTCTTCGCAGCAGATTAACGTCTCGGCCCACGTAGCGATTTGGTATGCCATCTCCGCGGTGGTGTTTGGGGCCAAACCGATGTCGGAGAAGGTGAGTCGTACCGCCTTTTTGCTCTACATCCTATTCTTGCAATTGGCTTCCGCGCACCACCTGTTGGCCGACCCGGGTATCAGCTCAACTTGGAAAGTGTTTAATACCAGCTATGCCATGTATCTGGCGGTATTGGCGAGCATGATCCATGGGCTGACTGTTCCAGGTTCTATCGAAGTGGCACAGCGTAAAAAAGGGTTTAATAACGGTCTGTTTGAGTGGTTGCAAAAGGCACCCTGGGATAACCCTGCCTTCTCTGGCATGTTCTTATCCCTGATCGTATTTGGCTTCATCGGTGGTATCACCGGCGTGGTGATGGGTACCGAGCAGATCAACCTGATCATCCATAACACCATCTTTGTACCGGGGCATTTCCACGCTACTGTGGCGGTGGGCACAACGCTGGCTTTCATGGCGGTTACCTACTTCCTCATTCCAGTGCTCTTCCGGCGTGAGTTGATTCTGCCCCAATTGGCTAAATGGCAGCCCTACATCTTTACTGGTGGCATGCTGATGCTGATTCTATTCATGTTGGGGGCGGGTACGTTAGGGGTGCCGCGTCGCCACTGGGATGTCAGTTTTGCCGATGCCGTTGTCAAAGGATTTGAGTTTCCCGGTATGGCCGTCACCATGATGGGGTTGGCCGGTCTGGGTGGTTTGCTGGCTGCCGTTGGCGGCGCTGCTTACTGCGTGATCGCAGTCGGTTCCTTGGTGTTTGGCAAACGTTTAGATGGTGGCGCTTCCCTCTTCTCTAGCTTTGGGGCCTATTTGTCTCCTTCCAGCTACACAGTGACCCGTCCAGAGTTGCTGGCTATGGCACCCGTTGAACCGAGCAGCACGGCGCAGCATGTCCATGCCAATGGTACTTTTGTCTTGGCTCTGGTCTTTTTAGCCACTTTTGTGGTCTATTTCTTCCTCAACGCTAAGTACCTCTCTTCGGTATGGCCTCTTGGCTAAATGAGGTTTGTTTGCTTCATGCTTCCCCTCTCCCCCATGGGAGAGGGGCCCGGGGGTGAGGGGGGGCCGTGCAATGACATTCGGTAGAGTCGAGCCGTTCTTGGTCCTCCTGAAGCCGCGCATTGGCGTTGCCATCGCTATGACCGCACTGGCTGGTATGTACGTCGCCACAGGTCAGCCGCCTACCACGTCCCACATCTTGTTGTTGATGGCCGCCATCCTCTTGTCTTCCGCTGCGGTGGGCTGTTTCAACCATTACTACGACCACGATATTGACGCACTCATGCAGCGCACCCAACAGCGCCCATTCGTTACCGGTAGCCTGCCTCGCCATCCGCTCTGGCTGCTGTTCATCGCCGTGTTGCTCATCGTCCCCATACTGCTACTTGGTTGGATCGTTGGCCTCTGGCCCGCTTTTTTTACTTTCCTGGGGGCCTTTTTCTATGCAGTTATTTACACCATCTGGCTCAAACGGCGCACTTGGCTCAATATCGTCATCGGTGGCGCCGCGGGCAGCTGCGCTATATTAGCTGGTTCGACGATGGTGGCACCGCCATTGGCGCAACCACTACCGCTGTTGTTTGCTCTCATCCTATTCCTGTGGACCCCGCCCCACTTTTGGAGCCTTGCCATTACCTTGCGTGCCGATTTTGTGCGTGCCAATCTTCCCATGCTACCCGTTATCATTGGTGATCAGGCCACGGCTTATATCGTATTGGGACACACATTGTTGTTGGGAGTGGTCTCCTTGGTACCGGTTATATTCGGGATGGGCTGGGTTTATTTGACGGCGGCCACTGGTGGGGGCCTGTTCTTCTTATGGCGCTCAATCCAACTGGTACGCCATACCGACTCTGTCCGGGCTTACAGCAGTTTCCGTGCTTCCCTACTACAACTCGGCCTGATGCTGGCGGGGGCCATTGTTGATGCTCAGATTTATCACATCTAGTATTTTCAAGCCCCCTCACCCCCCATCCCCCTCTCCCACAAGAGGAGAGGGGGAGTATGAAGCGGCCTCTTCACCCTCTCCCCTTGTGGGAGAGGGCAGGGTGAGGGGTGTAAAAATAATTATTATGGTATTACACATATTGTCTGCTGCTGTTGTCGCTGCCTCTGACTCCTACGACGTTAGCCTAGCTTTGCAACGCAGCCAAGCCGCCATTGGTCGCCCTTTGGTTGAAGTGACGTTTACCGATCCGCAAGGCCGTAGCGTTGCCTTAGCCTCTCTGCGTGGCAAGCCACTGATCATTAGCTTGGTTTATACGAGTTGCTACCAAATTTGCTCAGTCGCTACCAGTTATTTGGCCACAGTGGTGGCAAAAGCGCGCCAAGCCTTGGGATCGGATAGTTTCAATGTTGTCACCATTGGTTTTGATACTAGCTTCGACACCCCAGCAGCCATGCGTGCCTTCGCCAATCAGCAAAATATTGGTGACGACAACTGGTTGGTGCTCAGTATGGATCGTGATACCGCAGCGCTTCTGCTCGAAAATCTCGGCTTTAGTGCTTTCCCGTCTCCTAGGGGATACGACCACTTAGTACAGGCAACACTGGTCGATGACAGCGGTATAATTAGTCAACAGATATACGGTGAAGTGTTCGACATACCGTTACTTATCGACCCATTAAAGGCACTTTTGTTGGGTCAACCGTTGCCGCAAGTGCCCTTCTTGGAACGTGTAACCCGCCGACTGCGTTTGGTTTGCACCACCTACGACCCA
>JADGCM010000170.1 GCA_015228995.1 Magnetococcales bacterium | reverse complement strand
GAAACCATGAAAACTCTGATTGTTGACGATATCCTTGAAAACAGAAAACTGCTGCAAGACATCCTCAAGCCTTATGGGTCTTGTGACATGGCAGCCGACGGTTTTGAGGCCCTGGCCTTCGTCGAAGCAGCGCTAGATGAAGAGGAGCCCTACAACCTTATTCTACTCGACATTATGATGCCGAAGCTGGACGGGCAGGCAGCGCTGCAACGCATTCGCGCTCTGGAGCAACAACACGGTTGTGTGGGTACTAAAGAAGCCGTCATCTTCATGGTGACCGCCAATGACTCTCCTCGTGAAGCCGCGAGCGCTTTCTTCAAAGGCTACTGTAGCGACTACCTCACCAAGCCAATTTTGCGTCAGACGCTGATCAGTAAATTGCAGGAATACCGGTTGATTGGAAGCTAGGATTCAGAGGGCTGATGGTCTGCCATGCCTTGACAACAGCCAATAAATACTGGAGCTTTTCTCACTCCGCGCTAGGTGGAAGAGACGCTTCCGCTGATAGCAGCCAAATTGAGTAAGAGGGGGAGGGGAATGACCACACTGGAAGCAGCGATTGGGTCGACACCGCTGGTGCAGTTGGGCCGTATTGCGGCGCATTGTCAGGGTGTTCGGCTGTTGGCTAAATTGGAAGGCAATAACCCCGGTGGCTCGGTCAAAGATCGGGCGGCGTTGGGCATGTTCCTGGGTGCTGAGGAACGAGGGCTGTTGTATCCTGGGGCCACTGTGATTGAGCCAACCAGTGGCAACACCGGTATTGCCTTGGCGATGTTGGCAGCACGGCGCGGTTATCGTTTGATTTTGGTCATGCCAGAAAACATGACTTTGGAACGTCGGGCTGTGATGGCTGCCTACGGTGCTGAAATTGCCCTGACACCAGCCGAGGCCAGCATGGAGGGGGCGATTGATCATGCCAAGGAGCTAGTCCGGCAGGGTAGGGGGGTATTGTTGGATCAGTTTTCTAATGCGGACAACTGGCGCATGCACCAAAAGAGTACTGGTCCGGAGATTTGGCGTGATACCAATGGTCAGGTGAGCCATTTTGTCAGTGCCATGGGTACCACCGGAACCATCATGGGCGTTTCGCGCGCTTTGAAAGAGCGCAATCCGGCAGTGCAGATCATCGGTGTTCAGCCAGAAGAGGGGGCGCGTATTGCGGGCATCCGCCGTTGGCCACCGGCCTACTTACCCAAGATCTTTGATCCGCAGCGCGTTGACCATATTTTAGATGTTTCCGAGCAAGAGGCGCAGGAAATGACCCAGCGGCTGGGTCGCGAGGAGGGGCTGTTCGTCGGTTTGTCCGGTGGCGGGGCTGTAGCGGCAGCATTACGAGTCGCCACGAAATGCGCCACCGAAGAGCGCCGAGAGGGTGCCTCAGCTTGTATTGTGGTCATCTTGCCCGACCGAGGGGATCGTTATTTATCCATGGGCCTGTGGTGATGGGGGCGTAGTCGCTCCACCACCTTGGTAAAGGCGGCCACCAAGGCTGTTATATGGGAGGGTTCGGTCTGCCAACCCAGACTGATACGCACCGCACTACGTGCCAACGATTCGCCCATTCCCATCGCCGACAGCACGTGGGAGAGGCCGGCTTTGCCCGAAGAACAGGCGGCGCCACCGCTGACCGCAAAACCAGCCAAATCAAGATTCATCACCAGCGCCTCGCCATCCAAACCATCACAAACCACCAGGGTGGTATTGGCCAACCGCTCGGTTTCCGTTCCGACCACGACACAGTCGGGCAAGTTGGTTCTAATCGCTTCCTCCAGTTGTGTTTGCAACAGGCAGATGCGTTGCGATTCAGCGGTTATCGTTGCCTCATTGAGGTGATGGGCCACGGCACCAAAGGCCACAATCCCAGGCAGGTTTTCGGTGCCACTGCGGCGGCCACGCTCTTGGCCTCCCCCCGCCAGTAGCGGTTCTACTGCCACCCCCTTACCCACCAAAAGTGCCCCAACACCAGGACAGCCGCCCATTTTATGGGCTGATACGGACAGCAAATCGCATCCCAGTTGCGCTAATGTGACCGGCAGACGTCCCGCCAGTTGCACCGCGTCACTATGGCAAAGAATGCCGCGTTCGTGGCAGAGTCGGGCGATAGCGGCAATGGGATGGAGCACCCCGGTTTCGTTATTGGCAGCCATGACCGATACCAGCCGCGTATCGGGCCGTAACGCCGATGCAACCGCTTCGACGGTGATGCGTCCATCGCGTTCTGGTAATACCCGCGTAACAGACAACTCATGGCGCCGTTGCAATCCCTCAGCAGCAGCCAATAGCGAGGCATGTTCCACCGCTGTGGTGACAATATGACCCTGCATTTGGCTCTGTAGCATCGCAGTGAATAACGCTAAATGGTTGGCCTCGGTGCCACCGCTGGTGAAAATCACCTGGCTGTCATGGACGGCGAACAACTGCGCTACTTGGCGGCGCGCCAAGTCAAGCGCTTGGCGGGCGTTGCGTCCAAGACGGTGGATCGACGATGGATTGCCGCTCGGTTGTTGCAGCCAATTGAGCATCGCCGCGTGGGCTACCTCACGCAATGGCGCCGTGGCATTATAATCGAGGTAAATCAATGATAAAGTCCATTCTGCTGAATATAGTTCAGCACCGCATCGGGTAAGAGATAGCGTGGTGACTGGCCCGCTTGTAGACAACGGCGGATGGCGCTGGAACTGATTTCAAGGGCTGTCATCGGCAACGACACCACTTTATGACTCCGATTCGTGCTATCATAACAAAGATCCTCAGGAGTGGCTACCTGATGGTCACGCAACCAAGCCCTCACCTTAGCCGCTTCATGCTCCTCCTCGCCACCCGTGGGAGAGGGGGTTGGAGGGTGAGGGGTATAATCGTCATCATGGCTTGGTCGCTGCAGGCAGCACAGATGGGCCCAGCGCAGTAACTGGCGCCACTGCCGCCAAAGATGCAGCTCCCCCAGTAGATCAGAGCCAACGACAAAAACCAGCTCCCGGTCAGAATGGAGCTGTTTCAATGCCGCTAAAGTGTCCACCGTATAGCAGACCCCGTTGCTGTCGATCTCATGACGACAGACCGAGAAGCGTGATTCCGAGGCAATGGCCAGTTCGACCATTGCCAGCCGGTGGCTGGCCGCCATCGTAGATTTCAGCGGGTGATGCCCGGCTGGCATAAACAGTAATTGTGGCAACGACAATCGCTCGACACACTCCAATGCCAAGCGCAAATGACCATAGTGGGGTGGGTTAAAGCTACCCCCCAAAATACCAAGCCGCGCTGCTGCCATTCTGTTGCCGTCCCACCAAGTGTATACTGCCGGACCATACCGACTGAATGGCTCTCTGGATACACCTGTTACCGATGGAAATCAACTTTTTTACTCCGCATCGTCAGATAGTGGTTGACAACCGGGTACCCTTTTGCTAACCTGCCCGCGTGATTTGCCGAGGTGGCGAAATTGGTAGACGCACCAGACTCAAAATCTGGCGCTGGTGA
>JADGCM010000169.1 GCA_015228995.1 Magnetococcales bacterium | reverse complement strand
CACGATGCCCTGCTATTTAATACGATCCTTAACATCTTTGGCCAGAGCGGCCCTGAAACCTTGCCAATTACCGTAGATATGGACCGATCACAGGTCATCGCAAAAATTGGCGGTGCCCACGTGCTACTGGTTGATGACAATGCCATCAATCGGCAAGTAGCCCGCGAGGTTTTGGAGGATGTCGGCCTAGTGGTGGATATGGCCGCCGATGGCTTGGAAGCGCTGCAAAAGGTGGCGAATTTCGGTTACCATGCCGTGCTAATGGATATTCAGATGCCCAAGATGGATGGTTATCAAGCCAGCCGGCACCTACGCAGCGACCCGAATTATCAAGATCTACCGATCATTGCCATGACCGCCCACGCCATGGTGGGGGATCGCGATAAATGTTTGGAGGCGGGCATGAACGACCACGTCGCCAAACCGATCGATAAAAAACAACTGTTTTCTGCTCTTATCAGATGGATTGATCCCCAAGAGATTATCCACCAATCGATACCGGCCCACGCTGAGATGACTCAAAATGATGCTGTGGTATGGCCGGAGCAGCTACCTGGTATTGATATCACAGCGGCGATGGAACGGCTCAATCATAACCGACGTTTATTCCATGCCTTACTGGTCGAATTTGATCAGAATTTTGCCAATTGCACCCACAAAATACGGTTGACTCTGGGAGGAAAACGTCAGAATGATCAGGAGTTGGCGGCCAATTTGGTCCATACCGTCAAGGGTGTGGCCGGCAATATCTCGGCAGATGGACTATTTAACGCTGCCCTGGCGTTGGAGAAAAGCATCAAACTGAATAAAAAAGAGTCTTGGCCGAGACTGTTGGACCATTTTGATGACGCGTTGCAACAGGTTTTAGCTTCCATCGCTTCTCTATCGGTGACGCCAGGGTCAACCAATACGGATACGGATACGGATAGGACGCAGCAGCCGTTGGACCGAGTCAAGCTGCAACCCCTATTGCTTGAACTGGCCCTACTGATCCATAATAGGGATTTCGGTGCAGCCAAGTGCTTGTCAATACTCAAGCCGCTGTTGGCCAATGCTAGTGTGCAGCGGCCATTGCAGCAGCTCGAAGAGGGAATAGACCGTATCGATTTCGTGACAGCAGAAGCAGCGCTGGCAGAGGTTGTGTGTGCCGTAGAGGGGTCTTATGATTTTGTCCAGTCTCCGCATTAAGATATTACTGTTTTTTACCATCGCCCTGATCACTCTGTTTGGCATTCAATACGGCGCAGCGCGACTGTTTGTGATTGAGCAGTCGGAGGCTTTGGAACAAGAAAAAGCACTGGCTAACTTGGATCGTATTGAGCGACTGGTTGCAGAGCGGCTGTTACAGATCGAAGGTCTGGCGGCCGACTGGGGCGAGTGGGACGATACCTGGAACTTCGTTAAAAAACGCGATGCTAAATATATTGCATCCAACTACAACGGTAGCAGTCAAATCAAGCTGAAACTGGACCTGATGGTATTGCTGGATCAGCAAAACAAAACGCTGATCAGCAAAGGGCTGTATCATCAACAACAGAAAGAATGGTCCATCCCTCGTCAGTTTTTAGATCGGTTGGCAGCCCCAGATAGCCCACTACGACCGGCGCCATTGGAACAAGGCCAGCCCCATGGACGTTCTGGTCTGATGGCCATTCCAGAGGGGGTGTTCATGCTGGGCGTCAATCTCGTTCTCACCAGTGAGGGCAAGGGACCGGCGCGTGGCTTGATGGTGATGGGGCAACGGTTGGATGATTTGTTTTTAGAGCAGCTTTCTAGCATCATTCACTTGCCTTTGACGGCTTACCCAGCCAATCACCCGGAGATGCTGGCCTTGTCTAGTGATGTTTGGCATCAGTTGGCGCAACAAGGTCGGGCCGTTCAGGTTAACTTCGCCTCTGCTACCAGTACCGGCTATATCCTGCTACGCGACGTCAACAAATTGCCGATCATGATTCTGCAGACCACTATGGATCGCCACATTGCCAGCAAGGGGGAGCAGAATCTGGATTATATGCTGTGGTCGTCGCTTGGTATCATCCTAGCATTATTGCTGTTCAGTGTGATGCTAGACCGCTGGGTACTCAATCCGGTGAGTCGTCTCAGTGGTGAGGTCATTGTCATCGGTTCGCGAGCCGATGGTTCGATGCGGGTGTACCAACCTAAAAGCCGCGACGAGTTGGCCCGGTTAGCCGACGGCATTAACACCATGTTGGACCACCTCGAACATGCCGACCAACAGAAAAAAATGATCCAAGGCGCTTTTGGTCAGTATCTATCGCCCAAGGTGGTGGAAATTCTGGTTAAAGATCCCAGCAAGTTATCCCTGGGCGGGGAACAGCGCGATATGACCGCCTTTTTTTCCGATGTGGCTGGTTTTTCCGCTATTGCTGAGAAATTGACTCCCCACGAGTTGGTGCAGTTGCTCAACGAGTACCTGACAGCCATGTGTGATATTATTACCCGTTACGATGGTACGGTCGATAAGTTCGAGGGCGATGCCATCATCGCTTTTTGGGGTGCACCACTGACCCAACCTGACCATGCGTTGTTGGCTTGTTTGGCCAGTATCGATATGCAGAATTATATGATTGGTATGCGGCGGCGGTTACAACTGGAGCAACGTCCGGCTATGCACGTGCGTATTGGTATCAACAGCGGTTCGATGGTAGTGGGTAATATGGGCTCCAAGCAGCGAATGGATTACACCATTATGGGGGACGCCGTCAATCTGGCCTCCCGTTTGGAAGGGGCGAATAAATTTTACAACACCTACACCATGATCTCGCACGATACTTACCAGATGGTACGTGAGGAGGTGGACGTGCGTGAATTGGACACCATCCGTGTCGTTGGTAAAAAAGAGCCGGTGACCATCTATCAGCTGTTGGCTCGCAAGGGGCAAACGCCGTCACAGCTCGCCATTCTGTTGCCCTCTTATCACAAGGGGTTGACGCTCTACAAGGCTAGAAATTTTCAGGCTGCCCTGAGGCAATTTGAGCAGGCGTTACAGGTAGATGATGACGATGGGCCAGCACGGGCCTACTTGGAACGGTGTCAGGAATTTATCCGCCATCCACCGGCAACAGACTGGGATGGCGTCTATCAACTGACTGCGAAAGGATAAGTGTTGCAATCTGACCAATCGCGGATCCTGATCGTCGATGATATTCCCGGCAGTGTCCGAGCTTTGGCGGAGATATTGACCGTTGAGTACGCTATCTCCATGGCTGTCAATGGACCAGATGCTATTGAAATTGCTCGATTGCATCAGCCAGACCTTATCCTATTGGATGTTATTATGCCCATCATGGATGGTTATGAGGTCTGCCGACAATTGCAAGCGGATGCGACGACCAGGGAGATTCCGATCATCTTTGTCACAGCGAAAGACGATCCGTGGGACGAATCGCGCGGACTGCAGCTCGGGGCTGTTGATTTTATCACCAAGCCTATCAGACCGCAGATCGTGCAAGCACGAGTCAGAACT
>JADGCM010000168.1 GCA_015228995.1 Magnetococcales bacterium | reverse complement strand
ACCTCACCCCCAACCCCTCTCCATAAATGGAGAGGGGAGTAAAAACAGTATCATGCCTCCCCCTCTCCCCTTGTGGGAGAGGGGGTCGGGGGGTGAGGGGCGCATAGCCCCCTGCGGGAGAGGGCAGGGTGAGGGTTGCTGACCTAGTCATGAAAGCCCCGCCAACCTCCATAGCCGCCTGCACACTGGAACAAACCTACTGGCAACAGGGTATTGTTTACGTCTGTGGTGTCGATGAAGTGGGACGCGGCCCGCTGGCTGGTCCGGTGATTGCCGCAGCGGTCATTCTTGACCACCGTGATCCATTGCATAACCTGGCGGGCTTGAACGACTCCAAGCAAATCGCCCCTCAACAACGCCAACAACTCGCCACTGCCATTTATAACCAAGCCTTGGCGGTCGCTACCGGGCAAGCATCAGTCGAGGAGATTGATCGACTAAATATTCGGGTTGCGGCACTATTGGCCATGCAGCGGGCGGTGATGGCCCTGTCGATAGCCGCCCAACAGGCCTTGGTCGATGGCCGCGATGTGCCAGATGCCCTTCCCTGTCCAGCCACAGCAATCATCGGCGGGGATGGTTTGTGCGCCTCCATTGCTGCCGCTAGCATCGTCGCTAAAGTCGCGCGCGACCAGCTGATGGCGGAGCTGAGCCAGCTTTACCCCGGCTATGGCTGGGAACACAACAGCGGCTACCCCACCCCACAGCACCGCCGCGCCCTGGTGCAACTCGGAGTGACGCCACAACATCGCCGCTCTTTTGCGCCAGTGCGTCAGGCTATACGTGGAACCGATCCAGTAACGCCGTCAACTCACTGCCAATACGGGCCAGCGTCTGCGCCTGCTGATCCACCTGACTGCTCAGACCATTGATATGTTCCGCCTCCTGCTGGGTGGCGGTAATGGCCTGCGCCACTTGCAGACTACCCTCGCGTGCATCGGTGACGTTGTTGCTGATATTTTGGCTGCCATTGGAGGCATCCGCAGCCTGACGTGCCATATCGGTAATGTTGTTGGAAACCTCAGAAACGTTACGCGTCACCTCGGCGACACCAGCAGCAATTTCCTGGATATTGCGATTGACTTCGGCAATACCCTGGAATGACTCCTGGAGACGCCGCGTCATCTCCTCGGTCTCCTGGAAGGTGCGTCGCATCGCTTGGCTGATCGCATCGGTCATACGTCCCTGCTCGTCAACCGATTGCAAAATGCCCTGATTGGCCTGCTCGATCCGCTCCATACCATCCGATACCGTCTCGACGGTGGCATTGACCTCTTCACTGTTGCTCTGGATTTCATTAATGCGATCCGTGATCATGTGGGTGGCCTCACCGGTCTGACGCGCCAGCTCTTTGACCTCGTTGGCCACCACCGCAAAGCCTTTACCAGCATCACCCGCCCCGGCTGCCTCAATCGAGGCATTCAGAGCCAACATGTTGGTCTGCTCGGCAATGTTATTGATGACATCAATCACCTGGCCAATTTGATGGACTGAATCAATCAACCGGTGCATAACGGTAACGTTATTGCGCACCTGATTACTGGCTGATTGCGACTCAGCATTAGCGGCCGTACATTGGTTACGAACATGATTGAGGGCGCCGTTCATCGCCGCCACCGCTTTAACCACCCCATTGAGGTTGTCGCTGGCACGACTGGCGGCATCGCTGACATGGGTCATGCCCGTGGTCGCCTGCTCCGAAGCGGCGGCAATGGTAGAGATATTGGCACTGGCCTGCTCAGCGGCCGCCGACACGGTATTCATGTTGGCATTAATCTCTTCGGTAAAAGCGGCAATGGTACTGAGATTATGACTGGCCTGCTCGGCAGCAGCAGCGATTTGCCCCATACTTTGCGACATACTCTCCGAAATGCTCGCACTGACGTGGGACCGTTCGTTCAAATGGCCGGCTCCACGCGTCAATTGCCCAGCCATCTGTTGCAGCTCGGCGGCACTACCAGCCAACACCATGCCACTCTGCTTGACCTGGGAAACGATTTGCTGCATCGTGGCGATGAGTTGATCGAAAACGGTGGCCATCTGACCAATTTCGTCACCCCTGACGATATCCGCCCGCCTGGTCAGGTCAGCCGATTCGGTCAATGATCGCATCACCCGAGCCAACTGCTGGATCGGAGTCGCCAATGAACGCGCCGTTAGGTATGAAACGGCTGCAATCAACATCATAATGATCGACCCGGTAACAAGTAGATGTTTTTTGAGGATAAGGACCGGCTGCCGCAGCTCGTCCACCTTCATCTCTACCACCAATGCCCACTGTACCCCGGGGAAAATCTTGGCCGGGGCATAAGCAGACAGCACCTCATGGCCATGATAGCCGACGATGCGTTCAACACCACTCTTGCCTGCCAACGCCTGGCGTACCGGCTCGGTATCGACCCCATTGGTCGCCACGCTGCCACGGAACGAACTCTCCACCGAACGCGCTTTTGGATCTAGAAATGAGTTACTGCGCAGTCGTTTATCGCTACCCACCAAGTAACTTTCACCACTGTCTCCGAGACCATCACGATCTTGCATTCTGGTGTTGATTTTGTTGAGTGGTATCTGCATGGCGGCATAGCCGAGCCGCTGCCCCTGTGACGACCATAACGGCATCATCATAAAAGAGGCTGGATCCCCATTCGAGGGAGGATAGCTCTGAAAATCTACTAATGTTACGTCTTGATTCGTCGTGTTTTGTTTATAGAGGAGCTGCTGCGCTTGTCGCCAGGCTTCGCCCAGGCTGGTTTTATCCAGCACGCCCCCTGGAATGGTCATGCCCAGATCGGACTGACGTGCCACCGTATAAACAATTTGTCCGGCATTGGTGATCAGGACAAAATCGTGCCAACTGAGACGTGCTGCCAACCGCTTAAAACGACGATCTGCATCCTCAGCAAGCTTATTCCACGCCGGCGTGCGCAGCTCCCCCTTGGACGCCTTGGCAATATTCTCAAATGATTGTAACATTTCCGAGATCTCTGGCTCATCGGTCACCGTCTGTATCTCACTGACCAGCCGACCAATAAACCGCTCCAGAACGGTGTTACGCCCGTTACGCACCGCCTCAAGATTGGTCATTTCACGACGCAGCAACGTCTCTTCTTCTTCCCACAAAGCCAGCATACCGATCAGCACCATGGGGATCACCCCCACCAACATCAATACAACCTGCATCTTTGGTTGTAGTTTGATGTCACTAAACCGGATAGAGGACAGCAACCGGCTCATCGTGTGTCACCGATGTAGGTCAAGCGTTTGGTGATTTTGTCTAACCGCTCGACAATTTTGTCAAATTTACTCATCTGTTTCCTGATCATATCGGTGTGCTCTTCCATCCGCTCCACCTTCTCACGCAACACCACTAGCTGCTGATTCAGATCAGAATCACCCCGTTCTGGCCCCCGTTCCGGCTCTGGCGACGGCGATGGCAACACGGGCGGCTCGGCCACAGGCACATCGACTACAGACGGCGGCTCAATGGCGGGTGGCGGCTCAATGGC
>JADGCM010000010.1 GCA_015228995.1 Magnetococcales bacterium | reverse complement strand
GACAGCCCGTGGCAGACCAGATATTCCGCCTCCAGGAATGGCTCTTGCATGCCACTGGCGCAGCAGACCCCTGCAGCACGCAGCAGCCGTGCCCCGTAGTGGATGAAGCCACCGACAGTCGCGATTTTGACCGAGCGGCGATGTAAACGCCGGTAACGGTTTGTTTTCTTTTTGTTATTGCTTCTTGTTCGATGCGTCATGCTTTTTAATTTAATTTTTTCTCGGCAGTTGCTGCGATCTCGGTTTGAGGTTAGGGGGATTATAGCGTATTCTTTCTGGGATGCGTAAGAGTTGCTGTAGAGCTTGGAGCTATTTTTTGTTGCTTGTGATTTGACCCGTTTTGACGTAGCCTAACGTCGTTTTTTTGACAGTGTACATATTTTGACATTTTTTTGTTGTAAAGTAGTTGCTGAGGGAGTGAAGGTGTACGGTATTATCGGTCAATCGCCAACCATGCAGAGACTCTTTAAGTCGATTGAGCGAGTCGGCTCGGCATCTGACGTAACCGTATTGATCCAGGGGGAGAGTGGTACTGGAAAGGAGTTGATTGCACGAGCGATTCACAACAGCTCACCGCGCACAGAAGGTCCGCTGATTCCAGTGAACTGTGCTGCCATTCCCGAGGAATTGCTCGAATCTGAGCTATTTGGTCACGTCAAAGGCTCTTTTACTGGGGCAGCTTATAATCGGGCGGGCCGTTTTGAGTTGGCCAAAGGAGGGACGCTGTTCCTCGATGAAATTGGCGACATGAGCCCGAAGTTGCAGGCTAAGATGCTGCGTGTGTTGCAAGAAAAAGTTGTTGAGCCGGTGGGGGCCGTCAAGCCAGTTAAGGTGGAGGTACGGGTTATTGCGGCCACTCACCGCAACCTCGAAGAAGAGGTCGAGAAGGGGCGGTTTCGCGAGGATCTCTACTATCGTCTCAATGTGGTGTCCCTGTATGCACCACCTTTGCGTGATCGTGGTGACGATATCCAACTGCTCGCCAACCATTTCATCCAGGATTTTGCGCAGAAACGCAATCGACCGCCAGTGGTGTTGGACGAGGCGTTGTGGGCCGTTTTTGACGCTTATCGTTGGCCTGGCAATGTCCGTGAAATGCAGAATTTGATTGAGCGTTTGATGGTGCTTTGTGATGAACGGGTGGAGATGGACGATTTGCCCCTGAAGATGCGGGGGCGTCTGAGCAACCGGGATGATGACGATGGTAGTGCCGATTTTGCCGCCGCCGATCTGTCGCTATCGCTGGCGGATATGGAAGAGGAGGGGGCCATCGATTTCAACAGGGAGGTAGAAGAATTCGAAAATCGGTTAATTTTAGCAGCGCTGGAGCGGACCCAATGGAATAAAAACAGAGCGGCGCGCATGCTCAATCTCAACCGGACGACGTTGGTGGAAAAAATCAAGAAAAAGGGGTTGGTGGAGCAATAACATGCCGGAACGGACCAATATTGGATTGCATCGCCTTATCCTAATGGCTGCGCTGGTGATGTTGCTGTTAAGTAATCTAGTCGTGCGTCCAGCTTCGGCCTTTTTTTCCGCAATGGAACACAGTAGCGATATGGACGGTGGTCGTGAGACGATCTCTTTTTCAGTGCCAGCGACTGGGCCGACACCGAGATTATTGCTTATACAGCCAAAGTCAGCTCGTTTGACGGTCCCTGGGCTGTTGGCGTTGCCAGTCATGTTTGATTTGAAAAAGAGCCGCTACATTGAGTCAATCCGGGTCGAAGAGATTCGGCGCGGCGAAATGGGCATCCAACTCAACCTAAAATTGAAAGAAGAGAACCTTAATCTACAGGGAATTGTCGATAAGCCACGATTGTTGTCGGCGGGGGGTGAGTTGGTGCGCACCTACCGGCTGTTGCTGGAGCCTGCTCCTAAGGCGTTAGTAGCGGGGCCGACGCGGTTGACAGATGGGCACATCTTTCCTGGACGGGATGGGACGCTGTTAGCGATCGGCTTTTCCGGTAACGGTACCATGGAGCCGACATGGGATATCAGTAATCGTGTGGTCCGTCTGGTATGGCCCAAGGCACTGGTTGATCCGGCCGGGCAGTCCGTTTGGAACAACATGGTTCCAGTCGGTTTGGTCGACCGTCTGGTGGTCCATCCCTTTGGTGACTACGTCGAGATGGAGATCGTCACCCATCCGTCGGTGGAGCAGCTGTTTTTTTACCGATCCCCGGAGAGTGGTAGCTTGATGGTTGAGCTGCGCGTCGTCGGTGGATTGGGTCGTGAGAAAGATGCACAAGCCATGTTGGCACGGCGTCTTGAGGCCATTCAGCAGGGGCGGCCGCTGCCGTTTAACCGATTGGTGCCGATGTTTGTGCACAGCGATAAGAAGGTCAAACTGGCGGGTACCGATGTTGACGAAGATTATTTCTACGATAACGCCCGCAAGTCGGAGCAATCGAGTCAGTTTGCTAAGGCGCGGGCCTACCTGGATAGCCTGTTACAGGTGTTTCCTGATACGGCCAATCGTGAGTGGATTGAGTTCTACAAGTTTGACTTGGCCACGGCGATGGATTGGCGTTCTGGCTGGGTACTGTCAGAATTAAACACGCTCCTGTCGCGTTATCCCAATACCCCCCTTTATTCACCTTACCGGTTGTTGCAGCTGCGCCTTCTCAACGATTCGAGTCAGTTTGAAGGGGCCGCCTCCATCATGGACGATGCCAATCTGCCCCACGATTCAGTGGCGGTGTTGATTGAGCGAGCGCGGGCCATGCTGGGGCTGAACCGATTAGACGAGGCAGAAGTCCATTTGCGCCGGGTGATGGAGCTAGACAAAAAGAACGGCGATGACCGTGCGCGTGCTCAGTTGATGCTGGCGCAGCTGTTGGATCGGCGTGGCTCGCATCCGCAGGCCATAACCCTACTGGATACCTTGACCGGTGGCCAGATTGGTCGTTTAGGCAACGATCCGGCCCACCTCATGGAGGTAGCCGATCTCTACTATAAAAACCAGAAATTCCCCCAGGCGCTACGCTTTTATACCATTTTGCTGAGCCAGTACCCCATTAACGAAACGCTGTCTCCATGGGCTTTGCTGCGTGCCGGTGATTGCCAACGCCACTTGGGAGACCGTGATGATGCCTTGCGTTTATTCGATCAGTTGGCATTGCAGTTTCCCACTTCGGAGAGTGCCGGATGGGGGCAAATTTTTAAGGTGCAGATGGCCACTGACAAGAGCATGGAGGAGCGCATCGCCGAGTTAGAAAAGATCGTAACCGGTTCCAATCTCCCGGGAGTGGCTGTGGAGGCACGACTGATCATGGCCACCTTGCGTGGTGATGCGGGTCAGCATCGTGAGGCACTGGAAGCGCTTAACGAACTGTTGGCTTTTACTTCGCAGGAGTCGGTGCGGCAGCGTTCGGACCGTTTGAAACGACAGTATGCGACAGCAGGCATGAAGAAGGCCTTAACCAGCGGGCGTCCCGAGTATGCCGTACTGTTAGCGGAGTTATTCGGCCGGGACTGGCGTAATCAACACGGGTTTGAAGAACTGCAAGTATTACTGGCAGAGGCACTGTTGCGGTTGGGATTGTATGACAAAGGGGTCGCTTTGCTGCAAGGTTTGCCAACACCACCAGCACCGGAGTTGCGCACGTTGGCCGGGATGTTGACTCAGGGGTTGCGTGAGAAAGAGCAGATTAATCCAGTTACGTTACGCAGCAACTCCCTGCCAGACATGTCACCGGCAGCGGCTCGGGTTCGTTTGGCAGCGGCCAGACGTCAGGCTCAACAGGAGGTGTGGAAACAGGTGACGCTATTGCTGGAACCTATACCCCAGGAGCTTCTCAACGAAACGGAAACTATTGATCTCTTGATGTTACTGGCTCGAGCGGATGCGGAACGGGGTCGTATTCCGGAAGCTGTCGATAAGTTGGAGACACTCCTGTATAAGCGTCCTATGGGAAATGGGGAATATCATTATTGGTACGCGACATTGTTACAGTCGTGGAAAGGGAACGCCAATGCTTTGCCGGTGTTTCAGCGTGTGGCTCGTGAAGCTCAGGATGCCGAGGTGCGAGCGCTTGCCTATACCCATGTTGGGGATATCCTGAAACAGGCGGGTGATCTATCGCAAGCGCAGCAGGCTTACGAAGAGGCGGCCAAGCTGCATCCGCTCTCTTCTATGAGTATGGCTGCACAAGAAAATGCATTACAGCTCAAAATGATTCGTGGTGCTGTTGCTGAGTAGACGACGCTATGGATAGGTAATTTAAGAATGGTGGACAATGGCCGTACGTAAGGAAATTCTGCTGCTAGGTCGGGAAACACAGGCGCTGCATGCGCTATGTCGGCAGATTATTGATGTTGGCTGGCGTGTTCGGGTCATGGCTGGTCTGCAGGAGGCCAAACCTTTGCTTGCCGGGCAACAAGTTGGTCTGGTGGTCATCATGCTCGATACCTTGCATGAGGCTCTGGCGGTGATCAGGGAGGTGACTTTTCTCTACCGTGGCCTGCCTGTATTAGCGGCTACCAGCAGGGGCAGTGTTCACGAGGCGCGCGAATCCATCGACCAAGGGGCGGCAGATTACCTCATGTTGCCGGTGGAACCGACCCTGTTGCGGACCCTATTGCAGCGCTATACCGACCACTATTTTGATCCGGAATTGGGGCGTGGGCGGCGCCTGTTGTCTGGTGATGTTGAGATGCAGCGTATTTTAACGCAGGTTCGGCGTGTGGCTCGTTCCAAGGCGACGGTGTTGATCCATGGCGAAAGTGGTACCGGCAAGGAGCTGATTGCTCGTTATCTGCACCAAGTTTCTGATCGGTCAGCGGCCCCTTTCGTGGCTATTAACTGCGCGGCTTTGCCAGAAAATTTGTTGGAGTCGGAGCTGTTTGGCCACGTCAAAGGGGCTTTTACCGGGGCCACTGCTGATCGGAAGGGCAAATTTCTCCAGGCCAATGAGGGCACCATTCTGCTCGACGAAATATCGGAAATGTCTTTGAATCTTCAAGCAAAACTGTTGCGTGTCTTGCAAGAGAGCGAGGTGGATCCGGTAGGGGGCAGGGGGACGGTAGCGTTGGATGTGCGGGTTTTGGCGTCGACCAATCGCAACCTAAAGGCGTGGGCAGCTGAGGGAAAGTTTCGCGAGGATTTGTTTTATCGTTTGAATGTCTTCCCGATCCGGCTACCGCCTCTGCGCGAGCGTCCGGTAGATATCTTGATGCTGGCGGAACATTTCCGTAGTCATTTTATTGAGGAATTAGGTCGTAACGACATCGCTTTTTCAAAGGATGCACTGGCCGTTTTGCAGCGCTACGCTTGGCCGGGTAACATCCGCGAGTTGGAAAACGTGATCCATCGGGCGCTGTTGGTGGCGGATGGTCGTGAAGTGACGGCTGCCGACCTAATGTTAGACGTATCGTCTGTGGCAGAGGTGGTTGTTGGTGCGGCGCTGCCGTCGGTTACGACGGCAGCGCCGCTGGAGCCTCAGGACGATGCGGATACGATTCGGATGTCGGTAGGGACCACCGTGCGCCAGATGGAAGAGATTCTTATTCGGCGCACATTGGATGAAGTCGATGGCAATCGTACCCGAGCGGCAGAAATTCTTGGTATCTCTATTCGTACTTTACGTAATAAACTGAACGAATACGCGCATCGCGATGCCGATTGATTGGAAGCATCTATTTAGCTTGGCGCTCTGCCTGTTATGGATGCTATCGGCTTCTCCTTTGTTATCGGAGCCGATTGCTGAGGACGATGCGGCTCCTGCCAGTGAATTTCAGCAACAAGCTGTAGCCGGTCTTGAGCCGGACTCTTGGACGGATAAGTTGCTGCATCTACTCTCCCCACGTGTTTATTGGCGTAATAAGGTGGTGTCTCTGCGTCAGAGTGTGGCCGAGGTGCGCGAATTGTTCCGCGAGCGTTCTGGGCGCTATCAGACCTATCGACGTCTTATGGCGCAGGAAATGAAACAGGTTACCGCTGCAACAGCCGTGGAACGGCGCCAGATGCAGGCGGAGATCGTGCAAAAATATCGTGTTGAGATGGATCGGTTGCGCCAGCAGAGCCGCGATGCGGCGCATCTCTTCAAACAGCGCAACGAGCAACTGGTGGCGGCGCAACGGGCCTGGGAACAACAGGGCGGCTATTAGGCCGTGGGAGGGGGATCGTCTACTATGGAAAAAACTCCAGCCAATGCCTTGATTGGTGATTTTTGGGGTGGTTTGGCGGCTATGTTAGTGGCGTTGCCGTCGGCCATTGCCTATGGCGTCGTCGCCTATACGCCGTTGGGATCAGACTATTTCGGCTATGGGGCCATGGCCGGAGTGCTGGGGACGGTGGCGATTGGCTTGATCGCTCCAGTGATCGGTGGGGCACCCCGATTAATCAGTGCCCCCTGTGCACCAGCGGCGGCGGTGCTATCGGCACTGGCGGGTGAGCTGCTTGCTGGTCGTTCCGGAGTCGGTGCCGTTACGCCAGAGCAGATATTGCTGCTGATCACGGTGGTGGCCTTGATTTCTGGTTTGCTGCAATTGGCCTACGGGGCCATCGGCGCTGGCCGTCTGATCAAATTTATCCCATTCCCGGTCGTCTCTGGCTATTTGAGTGGTGTGGGCACTTTGATATTTTTGGGGCAAATCCCCAAGCTGCTGGGGTTGCCCAAGGGCACCGATCCTTGGAAGGGGGTACTCAATCCAGCCTTGTGGCAAACAACGGCGATCATTGTCGGGGTCATGACGATGATCGGCATGGTGCTGGCTCCGCGGATCACCAATAAATTGCCTGGCCCCATCATTGGTCTACTGACGGGTATGTCCGCCTATTTTTTCTTGGGCACCCTGCATCCGGAGCTGAATCATCTCCAGGGCAATCCATTGCTGATTGGTGCTATTGATTTGGATCTGGCCTCCATGGGTAGCGGTATGCAGGCACGCTGGTCAGCGGTCAGTCAGTTGGCGATCAGCGATATTTTGGCCTTATTGGTGCCGATGATCACCCTGTCGGTATTACTATCGATCGACACCCTCAAGACCTGCGTGGTCATGGACGCCTTGACGCGCTCGCGCCACCATTCTAACCGAGAATTAATCGCTCAGGGTGCAGCCAACTTTGCCTCGGCTATTGTGGGAGGAATGCCAGGGGCCGGGACCATGGGGGCGACACTGGTCAACCTCAACAGTGGCGCTTGTACCCGTATTTCTGGAGTCATCGAGGGGGTTTTTGCCCTGGTGGCCCTGGTCGCTTTGAGTTGGTTGATTGCCTGGGTTCCCATCTCGGCATTGGCGGGCATTTTAATTGTCGTCGCTTATCGGATGGTGGATTGGCACAGTTTTCAGTTGCTGCGTCACCGTAGCACCATCCTCGATTTTTTGGTGATTGCAGCGGTGGTATTCGTGGCGGTGCGCTTCAACCTGATTGCTGCTTCGGGCACCGGTATCATGTTGGCCATCGTGCTGTTCCTGCGTGAGCAGATACGCGGCTCGGTCATGCGGCGCAAGGTGCGTGGCGACCAAATCTCTTCCAGGCGTAACCGCCTGCCAGAGGAGAAAGAGGTATTGGCCACAGCCGGGGCAGATACCACACTGTGTGAATTGCATGGTAACCTCTTTTTTGGCACCACCGACCAGTTGTTTACTGGCTTGGAAGAGGAGATCAAAAAGTGCCATTACTTGATTCTGGATATGCACTGGGTGCAATCGATTGACTTTACCGCCGTGCATATCCTAGAGCAGATTGAAACGATGCTGCGAGAGCGTAAGGCTTATCTGCTGTTTAGTCGACTACCGGAGGAGTTACCGGCCTGTGCGGCGCTACAACGCCATTTTGCTCATGTGGGTCGAGCCGGCAATAACGAGGTCGATCCAGGCTTTTTCCCCAGTGTTGATACGGCGTTGGAATGGGTGGAAAATCGTATTCTGGAGCAACACCAATTTGCCAGCACCAAGGATGCGCGGTTGTTGGAACTCCATGAGATCAGTCCATTTCGTGGTTTCGATGATGAAGAGGATGTGTTAGAGCTGTTGCGTGGCAGTGTTGGTGAGCAGTCTTATAAGGGTGGTGAGTTTATCTTCCGCCAAGGCGATAGCGACGAAAAGATATTTTTGATTCGCCGTGGTTCGGTGCGGATTGTGTTGCCGCTGGATCGGGGCCGACAGCACACGCTAGCCATTTTCGGTCGGGGTAACTTTTTTGGTGAAATGGCCTTCATCGACCATGGTACCCGTTCTGCCGATGCCATCGCCGATGGTGAGACCGATATTTACGTGCTGTCACGTTATCGCTTTAATAAACTCATTGAACAACATCCGGTGTTGGGGCACAAGGTATTTGCCCGGCTGGCACGGGCCATGGCCATTCGGCTGCGTTATACCAACGCTGAGCTATTAGTGCTACAAAGTTCGTAGTGGGGAAGGAGTGTTCGTGCTATGAAACCGTTGTTATTACTGTTCCCTTTGTTGCTAATGAGCGGTTGTGCCGCAACGCAATCGCCGACCGCTTCTTCTGCTGGCAATGTCTTTTATGGGGACAGCCGTGCGGTCGAGACGGTTACCAACGAGTTCGGTTCTACCGATCTGCAGGGTATTGCTGAAACCATGACCCGGTCGTTGTTGCAATCGCAGCCGATTGCACGGGGCAATCGACCATTGTTGACCATTGCTGAGGTCAAAAACAAAACCAGCGAATACATCGACACTCGGGCTGTCACCGATACCATCCGGTCGCAATTGCTGAAAAGCGGTGCCGTCCGTTTTGCGGTCGATACCAACGCCATGGATACCCAGACCGAAGAGCTGAGACGGCAAAATCAGACCGGCCTCTACAAAAAGAGCAAAAGCAAAAAGATTGGTCAGATGGAGGGGGCGGATTATCGTCTCGAAGGCAATATAATTTCTATTGTCAAGAGAACACGTGATATTCACGATGTCTATTATAAATTCAGTCTACTACTGGTCAATAACGAATCAGGTGTGATCGAATGGGCGGATGAAAAAGAGATTCGCAAAACCGCGCTACATTGATCAGGGGAGATGTTATGCGACCGATTTATGTTTTACTGGCACTGCTGTTGTTGGTTGTGGTGGCGGGGTCTTCTTACGCCGCCCAGCCGGTCCGTATTGCCGTGACCGATTTGACTTACGAGGAGCAGGTGCGCGATCAATTTCGGGTTATCGTCAGTCAGACGCAGCGGCAGCGACAAGGATCTTATAACGTTACCCAAGATGTTTCTGGCACCCAAACCTACATCAATCGCGGTGAGCTGCATAAGTTTGCAGCGGATATTAAAGGCGAGTTGATCAAACTCGGTTATTCTCTGGTACAGGGGCGTCCAGTCAAGAGCAAAGAGCAGGAGCAGCTCTTTGATATTTTGGCGCGCATCAAACAGGGAGTCTATCAGGGGGCCTCGCATGTCCTGTTTGGGGTCGTTAATAGCGTTGAATTTCGCCAAGAGGCCAATCCGGTTGATCAATCGGCACATCCGACTTGGGCCCATGGTCTCAGTCTGGAGTTAGTGGCTGAGTTCAGCCTAATCGATACCAAAAGCCGCGCCGTTACTGCCTCTTTTAGCGCCATGGGGGAGGGGAGTGATACCCGTCTCGTCAATAACCCGCAGGCGGTGGTGGTTCCCAGTCGTGGCAAGGTGGTGGCGGCGACATCGGCCACACTTGGTCAAGATGTCGCACGTAAGCTACAGGAACAGCTGGCGTTGGAGCTGGAACGCTAGCCGGTCCCATGGACGCCGCTGTCTCGCGTACCTGGGCGCTGGTATGTAGCGGCGCTATTCTTTACCTACCGGCCAATCTGTTACCGATTATGACGGTGCAACGGTTTGGTCAAGGCCACCCCGATACCATTGTTAGTGGCGTCGTTCGACTGATGGAAAGTGGCTTGTGGCCCTTGGCGTTGCTGGTTTTCTTTGCCAGCATTGTGGTGCCATTGCTAAAGCTGATCGGCTTGGCGTTGTTGCTGGTATCGGTCCAATGGCGTTGGGCTTGCTGTCCGCGTCAACGTGCCCGCGTCTATCGTTTGATTGAGGCCGTTGGCCGTTGGTCGATGATCGACATCTATATGATTGCCATCCTGACCTCTATGGTGCAATTTGACGCCATCGCTCGTGTTGAACCCGGTCCAGGGGCGCTCTTTTTTGCCGCTGTGGTGATTGTCACGTTGCTGGCAGCCCGCAGTTTTGATTCACGTTTGATATGGAAAGCAGATGGACAAGGTTGATGCTTTGCGCTGACTTTTCACTTAAATCGGGATATTCTGCGAGTAGGCTCTATGTTGGATAGTTTGCCCGAATTGCTGCAACAGATTTCTTTAGGTGAGGATTCGGTTCTTGAACTGAAATCGGTTCGCCTTAAGGGTAACATGGTTACCACGCCTCATCGCAACAGTATGGCTGATGAGCTGGCCGCCATGGCCAATACGGCTACGGGTGTGGTGTTATTGGGGGTCGATGATCAAACCAAAACCATCATCGGTTTACCCATCGATAAGTTAGATAGCATTGAAGTTTGGTTGCGCAATATCTGCCATGATCTTATTGAACCGCCGCTGGGCTGTCTTCTGCGCAAGTTATGGGTGATGACTCCAACCGGAGAGCAGCAAGTCATTATGCGCATTGATATTGGTAAAAGTCTGTTTGTTCATCAGAGTCCGGGTGGCTATTTGCATCGTGTTGGCAGTTCTAAACGTCAGATGCGTCCGGAAATATTGGCTCGGTTGTTTCAACAACGCAGTCAAGTACGACTGATCCGGTTTGACGAACAGACGCTCGCTAATGCCACTCCTGATGTTTTGGAACCAAAATTGTGGCAGCGATTCAGAACCTCCTTGTCAGCCACCGATGATCTACAATTCTTGCAAAAGATTAAATTGTTAGCGCGTGATGAACAGGAGCTATGGCGTCCTACCGTCAGCGGTATTTTGTTGGCCTGTGCCAGTCCTGAGGCTTGGCTGCCGAATGCTTTTATTCAGGCGGTATGTTATCGCGGTCAGGAACGGGGTCATCAACTAGATGCCAAAGATTTGGTGGGTCCACTGGATCAGCAGATTCAGCAAGCATGCCAGTTTGTTGAGCGCAATATGCGGGTCTATGCCATCAAGGCACCGCATCGTATTGAAACCCCTCAGTTTGCTATGGAAGCCGTATTTGAGGCGGTGGTCAATGCGGTGGCTCATCGTGATTATTCGATTTATGGTTCCAAGATCCGGCTGCATCTGTTTGCTGATCGTTTGGAGCTGTTTTCGCCTGGGGCCTTGCCCAATACCATGACTGTTGATAGCCTGTCAGAACGACAATCGGTGCGTAATGAGTTGTTGAGCTCATTGTTGGCTCGTTGTCCCATGAATGTGTCGATTATCGGTAGCCAGCGCCATTACCTGATGGATAAACGTGGTGAAGGGGTACCGATCATCATCGGCGCCAGCCAGCAACTTTCAGGCAGACAGCCAGAATATCGTCTGTTGGATGATACCGAGCTTAAATTGACGCTGTTCGCAGCGCCATCGCCTCATGGGGAGGATTGAAAGTCGTACCCCACCTCTCCTATCAACCCTGTTGCCAAGGGGACAGACGGCTGTAAGTGATGGCATCGTTGCCGAATAAGTTACGCAATGACTCCAATAGGCTGTCGTTGGCATGGATGCAATGACTCTCCCCCAGCTGGGTGAAGAGGGTGGCGTCAGGTAGGTCGATGGTCAGTGCGACGCGGCAAGTGCCGCTGTGTTGCCTAAGCAGCTTATTGAGCTGCTGTAGCCGTTCTTCAGTGAGCAGCGCTGCCGTGGCGGTGATGGTCAGCCAGCGGCAGTGTTGGTCACGAAAGGTTTGCAGGTTGGCAGTCTTTTCGACATTAATTTTTAGCGTCTCATCCTCATCTTGTCCCAATAGCCCCGTTACCACCACCGGTTGTTTACCGTCGATAAAGGGCAGCGCCTCGCGCAATGCTTCGGGAAACAGCACCAGCTCGATTTGACCGCCAACATCTTCCAATGTTAAAAACGCCATCCGCTCGCCACGTTTGGTGCGGTAGAACTTATGATCAACGATCAGACCGGCCAGGGTGACGGAGATGTCGCCGCTGCTGCTGTCGTGGCCATCACGCAACACCAGCGTGGTGGTGACACCGTAACTGGCCAATTCTTGCTCGTATTGATGCAGCGGGTGGCTGGTCAGAAAGAAGCCCAACACCTCCTTTTCCATTTCAAGATAAAGAGTCGGATCGATCGATAGGGGAGAGGTCGAAGCCGGGGACGGCTCTGGTGCTGCGTCATCGTCATTCCCGTCGTCAAACAGGCTACGAAAACCTGCCGATTTCTCTTCTTGGTAGCGACTGCCGTAGGCCATTGCCGTTGGTATCTGTTGTAACAACGATGGCCTGGTGTCGCCAAACGAATCACAGGCTCCTGACTTGATCAGACTTTCGAGAACACGGCGGTTGATACTGGTTGTTGTCACGCGACGGCACAGCTCAGGCAGAGTCTGGAAATCTCCCCCTTGCTGGCGTGCCAAGAGGATGGCCTGGACGGCGCCGCCACCGACGTTTTTGATGGCTGATAGGGCGTAACGGATGGTTGCCCCTTCAACAAGAAAAGCGCTACCAGAACGATTAATGTCGGGTGGAGCAATGGCGATGCCCATATCACGGCATTCACGAATGAAGGGGACTAGTTTATCGGTCATGGCCATTTCACAGGTGAGAGTGGCCGCCATGAAGGCCAAACGATGGTGGGCTTTTAACCAAGCGGTTTGGTAGGAGATCAACCCATAAGCAGCCGAATGCGACTTATTGAAGCCATAATCAGCGAATTTTTCCATTAAATCAAAAATAGCCGTCGCTTTATCGGTGGCGATCTGCCGTTGTTGTGTGCCAGTCAGAAATATCTGCCGTTGCGCCGCCATCTCCTGCGGTTTTTTCTTACCCATGGCCCGCCGCAGCAAATCGGCACCGCCGAGCGAATAGCCAGCCAGTACTTGGGCGATTTTCATGACCTGTTCCTGGTAAAGGATAACGCCATAAGTCTCGCGCAGAATGGGTTCCAATTGCGGCAATGGATAGGTAACCTTAGTGCGGCCATGTTTGCGATTAATAAAGTCGTCAACCATGCCCGATCCTAGTGGTCCGGGTCGATACAGGGCTACCAGGGCGATAATATCTTCCAGGGTGTCGGGGGCCAATTTGCGTAACACTTCACGTATGCCCGACGATTCGAGCTGGAAGATACCACGGGTGTAGCCTTCGCGCAGAAAGGCAAAAGTGGCCTGATCGTCCAATGGAATAGAGTCAATGAGAATGGTTTCTGCTGTAATGGACTTGATCGCTTGATCAATAACGGTGAGGGTTCTGAGGCCAAGAAAGTCGAATTTGACCAAGCCAGCTTTTTCGGCATCAGACATATTGAATTGGGTGACGGGCATCTCCGAACGCGGATCGCGATAAAGAGGCACCGTATCGGTCAAGGCCCCGTTTGAGATCACCACCCCTGCTGCATGGGTGCTGGCAGAGCGGGGTAATCCTTCCAAGGCCTGAGCCAGGGTAAGGCACTCATGCACCTCGGGATCCTCAGCCATCAGTGTGGCGAGGCGCTCTTCCTGGGCCACCGCTTCTGTTAAGGTGATGCCGAGGATGTTGGGTACCATTTTGGCCAGTGAGTCGACTTGCCCCAGGGGTAACTCCATCACCCGACCGACATCGCGAATGGCGGCCCGCGCTTGCAGCGTGCCAAAGGTGATAATTTGGGCGACGCGGTCGGCGCCATATTTCTCCTGGACGTAACGAATTACCTCTTCGCGGCGATCAACGCAAAAATCGATGTCAAAATCTGGCATCGATACCCGTTCCGGGTTGAGAAAGCGCTCAAACAGCAACTGATAGCGGATGGGGTCCAGATCGGTGATTTCGAGACTCCAGGCGACCAGCGACCCAGCACCAGAGCCGCGTCCCGGGCCAACGGGGATCTGGTGCTGCTTAGCCCAACGAATGAAGTCCGAGACGATCAAAAAATAACCAGGGAAGCCCATCTGGATGATGATCTCCAGCTCCGTTGTCAAACGATCACGGTAGTTCTGGCGTAGTGCCTTGCGCTCGTGGTCGGGGATCGACGACAGCATTGGTTGGAGGCGCCGTTCCAGGCCAGTTTCGGCCTCGTGGTGCAGCCAGGAGGTTAGGTCGTACGGCTCCGGTATGGCAAAATCAGGCAGCATGGGGCGACCGAGTTGCAGACGGACGTTACAGCGCTGGGCAATCAGCAAGGTATTGGTCAACGCCTCTGGCACATCGGCAAAATGAGCCTGCATTTCTGCCGGTGATAAGAAGTAGTAACTATCGTTCAGTCTCGGGCGGTTTTGTTGGTGTAAGGTATGTCCCGAGCCAATACAGGAAAGCACATCGTGCGCCTTGTGGTCACTACGGTCGAGAAAATGAACATTATTAGTGGCCACCAGCGGTAGATTTAACTCGTAAGCCAGTTCGACGGTGGCCCGGTAAAGAGATTCCTCATCCGGATGGCCGTGGCGCTGGAGTTCTAGATAAAAATTGGGGGTTTGAGGAGTCGAGCCAGTCAAGTCGGTCGGGTCTTGATACAGATCACGCAGCCACAAAGCCTGCGTTTTGGCTTCGCTATGGCGACCCTCAGCTAACAGCCGACCTACAGCACCGCGTGAACCAGCCGACAGGGCGATCAGACCCTCACGGTGGCGTCGCAGGGTTTCGGGGTCAACGCGCGGTTGGTCATGACTGCCTTCTAGGTGGCCGATGGAGACAATACGCAGCAGATTGCGCCAGCCAGTTGGATTGCGACACAGCAAAATCAGCTGATCACGCAACTCACGATCAGGGCGGTTGCTCCGGTCAAAACGATCCGCTACCACCGAGATCTGCGCTCCCAAGATGGGTTTAATCCCAGCTTTAAGACAACGCGTGTAAAACTGGACAGCGGCAAATAAGTTGCCCTGATCAGTCAGGGCCAATGCCGGCATGCCATAGTGACGAGCCCGGTCGATCAGCGTATCAAGGCGTACCGTCGAGGTGAGCAGTGAATAACAGGAGTGCAGATGCAGATGAACGCAAGATGGCAGGGTGGTCATGGCAGTCGTGGCGGCAGAGCCTTGCCGGGATTGAGAATTCCGGCCGGATCAAACAGAGCTTTAATCTGCTGTTGCAAGGTCAAAGCCACCGGATCAAGCTCCTGAGCCACAAAATCACGTTTTTGTAGGCCGACCCCATGCTCACCGGAGAGGCTGCCGTGTAACGATAGCACCAACCCAAATAGTCGTTGCAGTAGCATCGGTACTTGGGCCATAACGGCTGCGTCAGCCGGATTGACCAGCAGATTGACGTGCAAGTTACCGTTGCCCGCATGGCCGAAACTAACGATGGGGACGCCACTTTCGTGTGACAGCTGCTCTAGCCCAGCGATCAGCGGCGCCAGCTGCGACACCGGCACCACCACGTCTTCGTTAATGCGTTTGGGGGCGTATTTTTTCAATATCGGGGAGAGAACGGCACGGGCTTGCCATATTTTATTGGCCTCTTGGTCATTAGCCGCCCGTTCTACCGCCAACGCCGAACCGGATTTGAGTCGCTGTTCGAGTTCAGTCGCGAGTTGATCCACCGTCGCTTGTGAACCACATACTTCCAGCAATAACATCGCCTGGGCTTGATCGGGGAGCGTCAGGCTACCGGAACGGCGTAACAACGCCAACGTTGCTTGATCGAGAAATTCAACGACAGCCGGGGGCTCCCCCTCGGCCATCACTTGTGTCACGGCGTCGGCCGCTGCGGCAACCGAAGCAAACAGCGCCCGTAACGAGCGACGGGCCTCGGGGAGTGGTGCCAGGGCCAAGGTAGTAGCGGTGATGACGGCCAGCGTTCCTTCCGAACCAATCAGGAGACGGGTCAGGTCGTAACCGACCACATTTTTGCTGGTGCGGCCGCCGCTACGAAGCAAGCGGCCATCGGCCAATACCGCTTCTACTCCTAGTACCCAGTCGCGGGTGACGCCAAAACGAACCGCATTGGCACCGGCGGCGCACATCGCCAGATTACCGCCAAGGGTGCAGCTCCGGGCTGAAGTGGGATCGGGGGGCCAATAGAGACCGAATGGCTTCAATGCCTGTTGCAGGTCGGCATTGACCACTCCAGCCTCGACCACCGCAATACGATCTTGCCGGTTGATCTCAACGATGCGATTCATGCGCTGTAACGATAGCACCACCCCCCCGTGCAGTGGTAGTGCCCCACCGACATTGCCGGTACCAGCCCCACGCGGCGTTACCGCGATGCCAGCAGCCTGACAAAAACGCAGCGTTGCCGCCACCTGCTCGGCACAATCGGCCAGTACCACCGCATCGGGACGGAAACGCACTCCGGTGTTATCCCAGGCATAACTCTCCAGCTCAGCCGGATGGGACAGCAGCGTTGCACCACCGATGGCCTGTTGGAGATCATGGAGGAATGTTTTGTTCAGCATCTTTATCCCATTGCCCATCTGGATGGCTTGTGAACCATTCCGTCATTTCAGGACAACACCCACTCAAAAGGTCAACGCATCCAGCACTAGCTCGTGGGCACGGCGTGGTAGCTCACCTTTGATCACTCCTAATGCTCGGATATCGATGATGGCGGTAAATTCGCCATAGGTGGCATGGAAACGAGGCGGTGCATGGTCGTCCAAGAACATGAGAATAAAAACTCCGTAAAAATAGCTAATTGTAGGCATGTCTCATCTATCCCGCCACAGCGTACTCTACCGATCTTGGGTTTTCCATGCGTTGACTCGCATCAAGGATCTCCATGCCAACTAAATTCCCACCTCGATCATAATCTAAGATGACCCCCGGCTTATCCTCATCGCTTTCTTCAATAGGGGTACTAGAAAATATGATTCGTAATACATTAACTTCAGGATCATAAGTTACTTTCATTATTCCCTCCAATATTTTTCAATTTTACTGGTACGATAGACTGTAACCACTACGGCCGGATCAACCTCTTGGTTTACGATCACTCGGACCAGAAACAAGCAACCATCCTCAAAGTAAACCTGTGACTGACAAGCAATCAGGGCGTTCCTTTCCACGACAACCTGTTGAGGCCCATGCAGGACCTGGGCAACGACTTCCTCAGAGATGTTACGTCGCTGCATTTCTTGAGAGGCATGTTGTGAGATTCGGTAGCGCAATGATCACTCCTCCGTCGTAGAGTGACTCAGTTTGTCGCTGGGTGTTGCGCGAGCTACTTAGATACCGGATACGCCTGCTTGTCAATATCGATGTAGGAGACCACTTCACGCACATTGGAGACTTGGCGAGCCGCACGAATAGCCCGGTCACGCTCCTCGACAGAACGGGCCGAACCAAGTAGATAAACCACCCCCTTGGTTGTTTCGACGTGGATATCAAGGCCACGTACCTCTTGCTCTGCCAGCAGAGCTAATTTAACTTTGTTGCTAATGACAGAATCCTCGGTAATTTCGGCCACCGTAGCATATTGCACTTTCAATTCCGAATGGACCGACCAAGCTCCACGCACCTCCTTAGCAATGCGGATCGCTTCGGCAATTTCGATCTCTGACGAGGCGGTACCGGTCAGTAACACCCGGCCGCGGTAAACCGAGACGTTGATATTACCTGGACTGACGCTATCGCTTTGTAGATAAAGGCTGCGAATTTTAACGGCGACCCAGTTATCTTCGACAAATTCCTGCGGACCGCGCCGCTCACCGACCGCCGCCACGGCCGTAGCGCCACCAGCGACAATAGCTGGTGCGCAGCCAGTCAGCCCTGGCAATAACAGCAAACCGATATAAAATATACCAATTTTACCGATCGCATTAGATCTGTTCGGCATGTTCGCCCCTCTTTCTGCCCCAGTGAAACAATTACCAACCCGGTCGAAAAGCATCTTCAATCCATTCAATTTGCCAGCTGTCGTTGCTGCAATACCACAAGGATAATACGTCAAAACGGCACTCCGCATCGGCCCACTGTGGATAGCGAGCGAGAAACTGGCTTGCTAGCCGTACCAACCGGGTCTGTTTGCGGCGATCAACCGATTCAGCGGGGGAGACCATCGCTCCGGCATGACGCGCCCGTACCTCACAAAAAATCACCGTTTGTTGATGGTGGGCGATGATGTCTATTTCACCAAGGCGCGAACGGACGTTACAAGCCAAGATCTGCCAACCCCTCTGTTCTAGGTAATCAACCGCCTGCCGCTCAGCGGCTAAACCAAAAGCGCGCCGTTGATCTGGAGCAGCTGGGGCCGAAACCCGGGTCATTCATCTCCCTCTTCGTCTGGTTCATCTGCTGTTGCATCGGGTTGGTAGCGGTTGCGATGGGGCTGAACCCCCGGTTTGGCACAGCCAGCCACCACCACGGTAATCTCGCCACGCACCGTTTCAGCGCTAAAGCGGCTGGCCAGCTCGGACGGGGTACCACGATACCAGCTTTCATGTAACTTAGTGAGTTCACGGGCCACTACTACGTGGCGGCTGGGTTCTAACTGAGCTGCCAAATCGGCCAGGGTCTGGGTAAGGCGCAACGGCGCCTCATAAAAGACCGTTGTTCGTGGTTCGATCAACAGCTGTTGCAACCACTGGCGGCGACGCCCTCCCTTACGCGGAGGAAAACCACTAAACACAAAGCGATCTGCGGATAAACCCGAACCAGCCAAGGCGGTGACCACGGCTGACGCTCCAGGCAACACCTCGATAGGGATCCCCTGCTCAGCGGCAGCGTGCACCAGCGGTACCCCCGGGTCACTGACCCCCGGCATACCGGCATCGCTGACCAAGGCGTAACGGGCACCGCTGCTTAAATCAGAGACCAAAGAGGCCAACTTCCCAGGCAGGTTGTGGGCCCGGACACTGACAATGGCGGTACGGATCGCATAATGGTGACACAGCACCCGGGTGCGCCGCGTGTCCTCTGCCAAGATGCGATCTACCTCTCCCAGCAGACGTATGGCACGCAACGTGATGTCTTCCAGGTTACCAATGGGGGTTGGAATGATGTACAGCCGCCCCTGAATCACGCCCTACCTCCCCCAGCAGCCACTGTGCTTCTTACTGTACCTTCCTCAGCGACTGTTCGATTTTCTCCGACATGGAGGAGATTTCGCTGATGACGCGATCGATATCGCCAGCAAGCTCACGCGCCACCCGTGCGGTCCCTTTGACTTCACCAGCGACGACGGCAAATCCTTTACCGAACTCCCCAGCGCGTGAGGCTTGGATGCCGGCGTTGATGGCCAACACCTCCAACTCATTAGAAATTTTCTCGATACCATGCAAAGTCTTGGAAACATCGCGGGTATTGCGGTCGATCTCGCGACGCACGTCAGATAGATCGGCAAATACCTGCTGATTGGTTCCGTCGCGATGTTCTTTCAATACGCCGTAGAACATCAAGGCCGAAGCACTGGTCAATACCTCTCCCTGACCGCGGTGAGAATTGATCAGATCGACAACATCCGCCGATCCGGTTGCTTCGAGAATAAAATCAACGGGCTGCCCTTTGATGGCCGATTCCATGTTGGTCGTCGTTTTAATCCCATGCTTCTTGGCTAGGACGATGGCCGGAGCGTTGGCATCGGTATCGGTTACGTAAATCACTTCGATCCGCTTACTACCAACAAACAACTGGAGCAGCTCTTTGCCATTTTCGCCCCCCCCTACAATGCCAACTGTCTTTCTTTCACTGATCTCCATGTTTACCCATCCTGATTGCTGCCGTTGCCCTGATTGATGATACCCTCACCAATAGTTCAATCGTTTTAGCATAAAAGAAAATCAAGTGAAAGCCAAACAATTATTTGATATACAGTGGGGCACCATTCGGTGTATCCCCAAACCAGGAGGATTGTCTCGTTATGAATTTGACCCCCGAAACGGCTTTTGATCCGACTCCTTATGAAAAACTGCCCTTGCTGTCTATCCATGCGGCGGCATGGATCGCCGGTATTACGCCGGAAGCGATGAAATATATGCTAGAGTCGTCCGGTCGAGTCTGTCCGGAAGTGATTGCTATGCTTGATCTGGCCCGTAGCGGTTTCTCCCTGTTGGCGCAGAAGGAGGCCCAAATTGGCATGTTACGGTTGCAGCTGGGGGCCGCACTTGAGCGCGAAAAGGAGCTAACCATTGCCTTGCAGAGCAAATTGTCTTTCGATCCGGCGGCACCACCGGTGATGGCAGCTCCCAATGTTTCCCCAACGACGGCGGATTCTCATCCCTGGCCGGATGCTCCAGAGCAACTGACTGGACGGCGTAAGATGGCGCCACCAAAGAAGACCAAGAAGAAGAAATAGCGTTGTGGTCGAATTTAGAGGTCACCACAGCCGGAACACTGTTGTTGACGCCTGAGCAGAATTGGACGACGGACACCGTGCAGCAGATCAATGGTCAGCAACCGGTCCAGTAGCGGCGTTCCTACCTGATCAATCCATTTAAGGGTCTCTATTGCCATCAGCCAGCCCACTTCGCCCACCAGTGGCCCAACGACTCCCTCACGTTGGCAAGCACCAGTTTCGGTGGCTGGCGGCGCTCCGAACAGACAGCGCAGGCAGGCGGATTGCCTTGGCAGAATGCTCATGACTTGGCCAAAGCAGCCGGTCACGGCGCCATGAACCAGGGGAATATCGCACTGGATCGCCGCGTCGTTGGCGGCAAAGCGGCTGGTGAAATTATCGGTGCCGTCGACGATGAGTTGACACCCGGTAGCGGTGGCGGCGATGGCTGCGGTGTTGTCGAGGCGTGTCGGGTGAAATTCGATCATCAGGGTTGGTAGACGCGCTGCCAGGGCTTCGCCCTTAAGGCGACCGATATCCGCAACCCGATAGATCACCTGACGATGGAGATTGGAGAGGGCGACGCGGTCAGGATCGGCCACAATTAGGCGAATTCTGGCAACAGTAGTTAGGGCTAGGGCCACGGCTGTTCCTAGGCCACCGGCTCCCAGTAACAACACCGTTGGGGTCATCATGAGCTTCCCGTGTGACCAAAACCAGCCGCACCGCGCCCGCTTTTTGGTAGGCTGGTGGTCTCGTGCCAACTGATACGAGCCACTGCTGCCAGGAGCAATTGGGCGATGCGTTCCCCGCGTTGCAGCACAAACGGCGTTGCTCCTAGGTTGATGAGGATGATACCAATTTCGCCACGGTAGTCGGCGTCAATGGTCCCCGGGCTGTTGAGCACGGTGACGCCGTGGCGCAGTGCCAAGCCCGAGCGGGGCCGCACCTGAGCCTCAAAGCCCTCCGGTACCGCGATAGCGATGCCACTGGGTACCAAACAGCGTCCCATCGGGGGCAACACCACCTCCTCGTGGATAGCGGCCAGTAGGTCCATGCCCACGGCGCCAGCGGTCATGTAACAAGGCAGTGGCAGCCCCTCGGCATGGGGTAGACGCACCACTGGAACGGAGACCGTCATGGAAGTTTCCTGCATCAACTCTTCTCCTGCCATAGTTGTTCTATAGCCATGATCAAGCGTTCGGCGGTCTCTTCTTTGGTCAATAAGGGCCACTGCTGCCGTTGCCCACCCTGTCCCAGCAACAGTATCTGATTGGTATCGACCATAAATCCACAGCCGGTAGCGGTGACATCGTTGACCGCCAACAGGTCACAGCCTTTACGCTGTAATTTATCCCATCCCTGTTGTTCGACGTCGGTTGTCTCAGCAGCAAAACCAACCACCAGCTGGCCAGCGCGACGTTGTGCCACCAGCGCCGATAGAATATCGGTAGTCTGTTCCAGAGGTAAGGTTATGGGGTGCCCCGGCACCTCTTTTGATTTTTTGATTTTTTCTGTCTGATACACCTGAGGGCGAAAATCAGCGACGGCAGCGCTGAGAACAGCGGCGTCGCAGTCAGGCCAGCAATCGATAGCGGCCCGATACATCTCCTCGGCACGCTCAACGGCAATGGTGGCGACACCGTAAGGGGCTTCCAGGGCTACCGGGCCATGAATCAGACGAACGTCAGCTCCGAGACGGGCTGCTGCCAGGGCAATGGCCCAACCCATTTTACCGCTGGAACGATTGCCGAGGTAGCGTACGGGATCAAGAGGCTCATAGGTCGGTCCCGCTGTGACCAACAGGCGGCGACCTTGCCAGCGTGCCGGGGTCAGGGCGCGTCGGCCAACCTCAAGGAGGGTGGCCGTGGTTGCCAAGCGTCCGACGCCATGATCGCCACAGGCCATGGCCCCTTGTTCTGGTTCGACCAGCAGCAAGCCGTCCTCTTGCAGACGAGCAACGTTACGCTGGGTGGCTGGATGTTGCCACATCAGGGGATTCATGGCCGGTGCCAGTAAGGTCGGGCCGCGCCTGGCCAGCAATAAAGCGGTAAGCAGATCATCGGCCTGGCCGCAAGCCAAGCGAGCCAACAGATCGGCCGTTGCGGGCGCCACAATCACCAAGTCGGCGTCGCGTGCCAAATGGATATGACCCATTTCTTGCTCCTGCTGAAGCGCAAACAGATCATACCACAC
>JADGCM010000167.1 GCA_015228995.1 Magnetococcales bacterium | reverse complement strand
ATTTTTTTCAGCTCTGATTCGGTTTTTTTACGGACGTCAGCCGGCATACCCGCTGCTTCAATGCGTTCGGCCAGTTCAGTGAACTCATCTTTGTCGCGCTCGCCATCGCGCTCCCCCAGTTCATTCTGAATGGCCTTGATCTGTTCACTGAGATAATAGTCCCGATGACTCTTTTCCATCTGCCGCTTGACGCGGCCGCGAATGCGACGCTCCACCTGCATCAGGTCGATTTCTTGCCCGATGGTGACCAAGAGCAGCTCCAGACGTTGCAACACCGACTCCTGGTCCAACAACAGCTGCTTTTCCGCTATCCGCACACTGAGATGGGCGGCCACCGTATCGGCCAATCGTCCCGGATCATCAATGTCCTGCAGCAACACCAGTACCTCTGGTGCGATGCTCCGGCCCAACTTGGCGTAGACCTCGAACTGCGTCAATACCGAACGCATCAGGGCCTTCGCCTCGGTTGTGTCGTAAGGTGGGGTAGGTATGAGGGTGACCTCGGCCAATAGGAGGGGATCTTGTTGTATAATCCGGTCGATGCGAACGCGGCTATCGCCTTCCACCAGCGCCTTAACGGTGCCATCCGGCATCTTCAGTGCTTGCAACACGCTGGCAGCAACACCAACCGAGTAGATATCGTCGATATCCGGATCGTTCAGATCAGAATCTTTTTGGGTCACCAGTACCACCCGGTTTGACGACTCACTGCTGTCGGACACGGCCTCCAAGGCGCGAATCGAACGATCACGACCCACAAAAAGCGGCACCACCATCTGGGGAAAGACGACGATGTCACGCAACGGCAAGACAGGGACGACAAGAGAGACGGACGGCGTCTCACCATCAGGACTTTTTTTAACGACTGTCCGCTTCATGGCTCGACAGCTTCATCGGCATTTTGACGTACCAACAGGGGCTCAATCCCGTCATCTACCACCTCCTGGTTGACGACTACCTCGCTGATACCGCTCGTTGACGGAATATCAAACATGACATCAAGCAGAATATTTTCCATCAGAGCTCGTAAACCACGTGCCCCCGTTTTACGTTTGAAGGCCTTGGTCGCCAAGGCGCGCAAGGCCTCGTCGGTAAAGGTCAACTTGACACCTTCGAGGTCGATGAGTTTGGTGTACTGCTTGACCAGAGCATTTTTTGGCGCAACCAAAATCTGCAATAAAGCCTCAATATCCAGCTCTTCCAGCACGGCGATGACGGGTAACCGACCGACAAACTCGGGAATCAGGCCAAATTGCAACAAATCTTCCGGCTCTACCATCGACAACAATTCGTTGATTTTTTTATTGGGGTCAATTTGCTTGACCTCAGCCGTAAAGCCGATGCCGTGGTGTTTCGCAGCACGTCGTTCAATTACCTTCTCCAGGCCATTAAAGGCACCGCCACAGATGACCAGGATATTGGTGGTATCAACCTGCAAATACTCTTGTTGCGGGTGCTTGCGTCCCCCTTGTGGCGGCACATTGGCGAGTGTTCCCTCAATAATTTTCAGCAGGGCTTGTTGCACTCCTTCGCCAGAGACATCACGAGTGATGGAGGGGTTGTCGGACTTACGCGAAATTTTATCGATCTCATCGATGAAGACAATGCCTCTCTGGGCCTTTTCCACATCGTTGTCGGCTGCTTGCAACAACCGGAGGATGATATTTTCCACATCTTCGCCAACGTAACCGGCTTCGGTAAGGGTTGTGGCGTCGGCGATGGTAAAGGGGACGTCGAGGATGCGGGCCAACGTTTGGGCGAGCAACGTTTTACCGGAACCTGTGGGGCCAATGAGTAGAATATTGCTTTTGGCAATTTCCACGTCGCTGTCGTTGTTGGCATTGGCATGGTCAAGCCGTTTGTAATGATTATAAACGGCCACCGAGAGAATTTTTTTGGCACGTTCCTGACCGATTACGTACTCATCAAGCGTTTTTTTGATTTCCACCGGCGTCGGTATGCCGCTATGCCGAGCCGCTGGCAGATTGTTGCGATCTTCTCGGATGATATCTGTACAGAGATCGACACACTCATCGCAGATAAACACCGAAGGGCCAGCGATCAGCTTGCGCGCTTCATACTGATTTTTACCGCAGAACGAGCAATGAAACGTGTTGGGTGATTCTGAGTGCTTGTGTGCCACTTCAATATCCAGACCTGATAAAATCGTTATAAAATTTACTTAGTTGACGAGGTGTCCGACTCATCGGTTGCCTCGCGACGGCTGATAACACGGTCAACCAATCCGTAACTACTCGCTTCTTCTCCAGACATGAAATTATCCCGTTCGGTATCTTGGGCAATTCTCTCCAACGGCTGCCCCGTGTGCTCAGACAGGATCTGATTGAGCCGCTCACGCGTACGCAACATCTCCCGTGCATGGATCTCGACATCCGTCGCCTGGCCACGAAAACCGCCAATGGGTTGGTGAATCATGATGCGCGAATTAGGCAAGGCCAAACGTTTTTCCTTTGCTCCAGCAGCAAGCAAAACAGCGGCCATACTGGCAGCAAATCCGAGGCACAGGGTGCTCACGTCCGGACGGATGAACTGTATGGTGTCGTAGATGGCCATACCCGCCGTCACCATGCCCCCTGGGCTGTTGATGTAGAGGTAGATATCTTTTTCTGGATTTTCCGCCTCAAGGAACAGCAATTGGGCGATGATCAAATTGGCGCGTTCGTCATCAACCGGCCCCACCAAAAACACCACTCGTTCGCGCAGCAACCGCGAGTAAATGTCGTAGGCCCGCTCCCCACGGCCAGTGGTCTCGATCACCATCGGTATCAACATGACGTCTTTTGTCCCTTTCCGCGCATGATTATCTGTATTCTCGGTGCTGCCCTAAATTGCGTCACCCATGCTCTGTTTGAACTCGGTATAACCGATGGGCGTGACTACCACGTCAGCACGCTCAATGATCCACCTTACCACTTCGCTTTCCACAATATCCATCATAAACTCAGACGCCTTTTGCCGATCTTCTTGGTTGAGATTCTGCGCGACGTAGGTCTCCATGGACTGGCGCCGTTCCGGGGAGCCGTCAAAATTAGCCAAGTAATTCTCGACGGTCTGGGTGCTAAATTCAATGCCATGTTTTCTGCCGATTGCCATCATCAAAAAAGTGCCCGCAACGGAATCGCGTGCTTGATCGAAAAAAGCGTCGCGTATCGCTTGTTCATCGGCCCAGGTATGACGCCAATCTCTCCCCTGTGTTTTAGCAATTTGCTTCTTTTGCTCAACAATATGAGTCAGGCTATCCTGGATGAAGTCATCCGGTACATCAAGAGGGTTGGCCTGTATGACGGTTTTATATACTTGGGATCTAATGTGATATTGGGTTACATGGTGCAAACTATCGGTAACACGCTCGCGCAGTCGCTGACGCACCAACGTTATGCCATCTTCTTTTGGAGTCCCGAGCTTGGCGCATAATTCGTCGTCGTCAGGGAGGACTGACCGCTCAATTTTCCTAACAACCATCTCCGAAGTCCATTCGTGATGATCTGGGTGGTCT
>JADGCM010000166.1 GCA_015228995.1 Magnetococcales bacterium | reverse complement strand
AGGCTCTGGCGGTGGCGTCTGACTCTCTGGCCGCCAAGCCAGGGCAGGTTCTATCACCAGTTCTCTTAAATGGTCAAACGAATGCCAATCGCCCACCAGCTGTTGCAAGCGAACCATTTCAGCGGCTGCTACAGCGTAGTCGGGCCGGCTGGCAACCACCTGACGATGGCAGTGGATCGCTTCGTTATAGCGACCGGTTTGCGCCATCAATACCCCCAGATTGTACCAAGCATCGGCATAATCGGGTTGAATCTCAATGGCCTGTTGATAATAACTGGCTGCTTCGTCGTGGCGCTGCTGTTGGCCCATAATACCGCCTAGGTTGAGGTAGGCCGGGAGATAGTTGGGTTGCCAGCGCAGGGCTTGTTGATAATGGCGAACGGCCTCATCAAGGTGGCCTTGCTGTTGTAATAATAGACCGAGGTTGTACCAGCCGTCGGCATGATCCGGCTTCAGCTTCAGCGCTTGGCGATAACAGCCGATGGCTTCATCGTGACGTTGCTGCTGTTGCATCAAGACGCCCAGATTGTAATGGGCGGCGACGCAGTTCCACCATACCTGTTCCAGCACCGTTTCCAGGTCACGCACGAAACGGTCGGTATCAAACAAGGGCTGGGTGAGCCGATTGGCCCATAATTTTTGGCGAATGCGGGCCAACTCTTCGGAGTGGGTGGCTAGTTCTACAGCGCGTTGCTGGTATTCCTCCAGCGAGGCAACAATCAAGCCGTCGTCTTGTAAACCAATAGCATGCAGCAGGCTGACGCTGACGCGTGCGGTGAAAGAGCTATTGCCAGGACAGGTCAATACCGGGACCCCGGCCCACAGGGCATCACAAGCGGTAGTCTGGGCATTGGAACGGAGGGTATCGAGGAAGAGATCGGCCCAACGATGACGGGCTAAATGGGCGGCCTTGTCGGCCAATCGCGGCGCAAACACCAGCCGCTGTGGCGCCACACCATGCTCGGTTGCTGCACGCTGTAAGTGATCCCGTCCGTCTCCGTCTGCCAACCATAAGACGCTATTGGGCAGCTCCTTCAGCAAGGCCATCCAGACAGCGAAGAGATGAGGATCAATCTTGTAATGGCTACTAAAACAACAAAAAACAAACCCTTGTTCGGGGAGACCATGGCCTTTACGGTCGGGTGTAGCGGCGGCGATGGGCTGCTCACAATCGGTTGCCATGACACTGTTGGGCAGATAGACAATTTTTTCGTAATAATAGTGCTGGCACTCGGGAGGGATAAAAAAGCGGTCCGCTAATATATAATCAATGGCATCACTGCCAGTTGATAAACCGTGGACCAGCTGCACCGTTGCTGGCCGGTAGGCCAGAATGGGCAATCGAGCCCCGGCGGTATGGCCATTGAGGTCAATCAGGATATCGATGCCATCGGCGCGGATGCGCTGGGCGGCTTGGTGATCGTTGAGTGCGGTGATGTCGACGAAGTGATCAACATCGTGTTCAATCCGTTGCCGATAAGAACTGCCGTCGTCAGGTCCGGACGAATAGGCAAATACCGTAAAGCGACGTCGGTCATGGCGCTTAAACACCCCGACGATCTGGTGCGCCACCGCGTGATTGCGGAAGTCAGAAGAGAGGTAGCCAAGCCGCAATTTTTGCTGAGAGCCCCTATCCTCGGCCCCTTTCCCAGCGGTAGAGGGGAGGTAATGAGTGGTCTGGACCGGTTCCATACGATTAAATTTTAGTGTGTTATCTGCATCTCATCACCGAAAATATCTTCCAGTGAGCGCGCATCTAAAATCAGGTCTGTCCACTCTTCCAACAGTTCTGTTTTGGCATCAATAACTTTTTGTTCGACCCATTTTGGTAGATCAGGGAAACGACGGTGCAGTTGCCGAAGCAGGACTTCTGTTTTACCTTGGCGCTCGCTAGCCTGCCCCCATTCTTGATGCCATTCTTTCAGCTTTTCATTCTGCCAATTTTTTCTCCAATTTTCCATATTTGTTTGTAACATGGTCTTTACCTCCAACAAGTCAAGAGTTGCTTTTGCCTCGTCCACTTTTTCACCAGTCATCGCCGCGATGGCATTTCGAAACATGGCAGTCATCACCAACTTCAGATCAGCAAACTCCGGATAGCGTTCAAACCAAGCGATCACCTCGTTGACCAATACCGGCAATTCTTCCGGATCCTGGCACTGTTCAATCTTGAACACCAGTGCCGATAGTGAATCACGTTGATCCAGATCCCTTTTTGCATGCTTAATTTCATCAATCAGGAAGAACTGCCCATCCGGTTGAAATGACCATAGCGGCGAATCCTCTGGTAACCCAATCAAATCACGCAGCCGCACCGGCATCAGCCAAGGAGAGTCGCCGTTGTGCAGCACAACTGGAAAAACCGGTGGTAATAGGCCATCCGCTGGCAACTGTTTCTCGTGCAGTAACTGCAACCATAATAAACAGGTATAGGCGACAATTCTGACAACCATCCAGCGCAAGGCATCCGACTGGAACTCTAGCAAGAGCAGCAGGTAAATAACACCGCTGCCAGTCCGCAGCGGGATACGCCATACGACATCGCTGGCACGCTTGGGCATTCCAGGCACGTGGTAGGTGGTCTGGACCGGTTCCATGTGGTCAAAATCAAGATCGGCCACCCAAGGCTCGGGAACAAATTGGCGCACCAAGTCGGCCAGCATGTGCGGATGCTGATAAAGTCGATGGTAAATGCCGTCGTGATCAATGGGATTAATAGTGTGCCCCCTACCGTGTTACAGAACCCACAGCTATCATGACAACAAATCGTCACTCATGCAACAGCTATCCGGAGAATGGGGTGAGAAGAACCGTTTCCGTACCACTCACCCCCAACTCCCTCTCCCACAAGGGGCGAGGGGGAGGCATGAAGCGGGTGCGCGGAGGTGGTTAAACTTGTTATTCAGCAAGAGGGTAGCATAGTAAGGCTAATTTGATGCCATCTTGGCAGCCTTTCTGCGCGCTTTTATATAACCATTTGCGATCATTGTAGCTGGGGGGGCGAACGAGTGCAATCATTTTCGCTTGTTGGCAGGTTAAGAGCCCTTCCTTCCCTATCCAGTCAATCCTATGATTGGGGTGGGAAGGAAAATCAAGCGATTTGTTCGGTGACTAGTTTAACGATTGGAGCCAGGTGTCCATTTGTATCGCTAGCCAGGGATCGTGCAGTCTAGAATTTGGGACATAACGTAATGGAACAGCATACCCCCATGATGCAGCAATATCTTACTATTAAGGCCAATTATCCGGAGACGCTATTGTTTTATCGGATGGGCGATTTCTACGAGCTGTTTTATGACGATGCCCGGGTGGCAGCGCCGGTATTGGATATTGTCTTGACCCAAAGGGGACAATCAGCTGGGGAGCCGATCCCCATGGCTGGAGTACCGGTGCACAGTGTCGAGGGTTATCTATCCCGTTTGATCTCGGCTGGTTTTAAGGTGGCCATCTGTGAGCAGATGGAAAGTGCGGGAGGCGGCAAAGGGCCGATCCGACGTCAAGTGGTGCGTACCATTACCGCTGGTACGGTGACAGAAGAGGCGTTGCTCAATCCAC
>JADGCM010000009.1 GCA_015228995.1 Magnetococcales bacterium | reverse complement strand
CATGCCCCCCCCCCCCCCCGGGGGGGGGGGGGGGGTTGGGGGGTGAGGGGGGAAGGTAGATAATGGATAGAATTTTAATACGGGGAGGTCGTTCCCTACGCGGCACGGTGGCCATTAGCGGCGCTAAAAACGCCACGTTACCGGCATTGGCGGCCTCGTTGTTGACGGATGAACCGCTGTTGCTCACCCATGTGCCACACCTGCGCGACGTCACCACCATGTTAGAACTGCTGGGGCAACACGGCGCCAGTATCACCGTTGACGAGCAGCTTGGAGTTGAAATCGCCTGCACCCGTATCAGCAATACCACGGCTCCCTACGACTTAGTGCGCACCATGCGCGCCTCCATATTGGTGATGGGGCCGCTGGTGGCTCGCTGTGGCGATGCGCGCATCTCGCTACCCGGTGGCTGCGCCATTGGCTCTCGTCCGGTTAATTTGCATTTAGCTGGCCTGGAGGCGATGGGGGCCGAGATCCAGCTCACCAGCGGCTACATCCACGTCAAAGCCAAACGGTTACATGGAGCCCGGATCGTCTTTGATTTGGTCACTGTCACCGGCACCGAGAATCTAATGATGGCGGCGGCTCTGGCAGATGGACGGACCATACTGGAGAACGCTGCCTGTGAACCAGAGGTGACCGATTTGGCCCTGTGCCTGAATAACATGGGAGCCCGTATCCATGGCGCTGGCACCAGTACCATCACTATCGATGGTGTTGAACGTCTACATGGGACCCATCACGATATACTGCCCGACCGCATTGAGACCGCAACTTTTCTCATCGCCGCCGCCATGACCCATGGGGATATTACCCTGACCCATACTTCGCCCTACCTACTCGAATCCCCTATTGCTAAATTGCGCCAAACGGGGATGATCATCAATGAGCAAGAAGAAAGTTTGCATACCTGTCCTAAGTCAGAAGGTCGACTGCGTGCTATTAATATCCAAACTTGCCCTTATCCTGGTTTTCCGACTGATTTACAGGCACAGATGATGGCCTTGATCAGCATTGCCGATGGCAGTGGTGCTGTTACCGAGACCATCTTCGAAAACCGGTTTATGCACGTCTCTGAGCTGCAACGGCTGGGGGCCGATATCTCTTTGCAGGGTAATACCGCCCTCATTCGTGGTGTTCCCCATCTGCATGGGGCCCCGGTAATGGCTACCGATTTGCGCGCCTCGGCCTCGCTGGTCTTGGCGGGCTTGGCCGCTGAGGGGGAGACGCTCATCTCGCGGGTTTATCACATTGACCGTGGTTATGAACGGATCGAAGAAAAATTGATGGCTCTGGGGGCTGATATTCAACGTTTGAGCTGACAGGAGGCTGCTGCCGTGTCGTCGTCTGACTGTATTTTTTGTAAAATTGTCGCTGGAGACATCCCCTGCCGCAGCATCTATGAGGATGATTGGCTGCTCTCTTTTTACGATATTCACCCGGTAACACCGATCCATGCGTTGGTTATTCCCAAACAGCATTTAACATCGTTAGACGATCTGGCGGGGACGGACCGCTCTTTGGCGGGCGTGTTGTTGGAACGGACCGCTTTTATTGCACGTCAGTTGGGTATCGCCAGCTCGGGCTACCGGACCATCGTCAATACCGGCTCGGATGGAGGACAAGAGGTAGCGCATCTGCATTTACACCTACTCGGTGGTGGTCGTGTTGGTCCCATGGTCGCACGCCATCCATGACTACCAACACCTTTCTCGATTTCGAACGCCCAATCGGCGAATTGATGGCCAAGGTAGACGAGCTGCGCCATCTGACCTCAACCTCTGATATCGATATTTCGGATGAACTGAAGCGGTTGGAGCAGCGCGCTGACGAGCTTACCCACGAAATCTTTGCCAAATTAACCCCTTGGCAGAAGACGCAATTATCCCGTCATCCCGATCGCCCTTACGCCAGCGATTACTTACGCCTGACCTTTACTAACTTTCATGAGTTGCACGGGGATCGGCTATTTGGGGACGATAAGGCCATTATCTGTGGTTTGGCTGAGCTGGCAGGCGATACCGTCATGGTTATTGCCCAGGAAAAAGGGCGCGGTACCAAGGAGAAGGTATTTCGTAATTTTGGCATGCCGCGACCAGAGGGGTATCGTAAGGCGCTGCGTTTGATGCACTTAGCAGAGCGCTTCTCGCTGCCAATCATCTGTTTGATCGACACTCCCGGGGCCTACCCTGGCAAAGGGGCTGAGGAGCGTGGTCAGGCTGAAGCCATTGCCCGCAACCTGAAAGAGATGATACGCCTGCGGGTGCCGGTTATCTGCGTTGTTATTGGCGAAGGGGGCTCAGGAGGGGCACTGGCCATCGGGATCGGCAACCGTGTCCTGATGATGGAATATGCCACCTATTCGGTCATCTCGCCAGAAGGGTGTGCTTCGATCCTGTGGAAAGATGCCAGTAAGGCGGCCCTGGCCGCTGAATCGTTGCGTATTACGGCACCAGAAATCCAGGAATTAAAGGTGATTGATGCCATTATACCGGAGCCAGTGGGAGGAGCCCATCGTAATCCTCAAGCCGCTGCCGAGAGTCTGCGTCACTACTTGCAAAAGCACCTAAACGATTTGCGGCACCGTAGCGGCGAGCAATTAGCGCGTGACCGCTATGAAAAATTTCTCGCCATGGGTGTGATACTCGGTACACCCAGTGGCACCACCAGTCACCACTTATAAAGGGGAATCATCTGTGAACTATGCGCTGCTGATCGGTATCTGGTGGGCTTTGATGCTGCCTTACGCTGTGATCGCTGGGGAATCGACCACCACACTGGAGAAAATTCGTCACAGTGGCACTATCACGCTGGGACATCGCGAATCTTCGATTCCTTTTTCCTATTACGATGACCAGCAACGGGTGATCGGTTATTCCCACGACATCATGATGAAAGTGGTGGCTGCGGTTCAGTCCGAATTAAAGTTGGAGCGGCTGGAAACACGAATGATGCCGGTCACCTCAGCCAACCGGATCACCTTGGTGCAAAATGGTACCATCGATCTGGAGTGTGGCTCTACCACCAATAATCTGGAACGGCAAAAACAGGTGGCCTTTTCGAATAGCCTGTTTATAGTCAGCACCCGGTTATTGACGCGTCGTGACAGCGGCATCAGCGATTTTGCCGACTTGGCTGGTAAAAATGTGGTAACGACTGCGGGCACCACCTCAGAACGACTGTTGCGCCGCATGAACGAAGACAAGAAGATGGTTATGAACATCATCAGTGCCAAGGATCACGGCGAGTCGTTTCTGACGTTAGAAACCGGTCGTGCTGTGGCCTTTATGATGGATGATGCCCTACTCTATGGTGAGCTGGCCAAGGCTAAAAACCCAGCTCTGTGGACCGTTACTGGCACGCCACAATCCCACGAGGCCTACGGTTGTATGATGCGTCGTGACGACCCCGATTTCAAGCGAGTGGTCGATGGGGCCATTGCTCAATTAATGCAGTCGGAGGCCATGGTACCCCTGTACACCAAATGGTTTTTGCAGCCCGTTCCCCCCAAGGGGCTGAATCTTAATTTCCCGTTATCGCCCGAGATCAAGCAACTATTTCAAACTCCGAATGACCGGGCTTTTGATTGACACCCTGGCATGAACTACCATTGGAACTGGGCGATCTTTCTGGAGCAAGTTCCTTCCGGTGAGACCAGCTATGGAATATGGCTGTTGCAGGGGCTGCAATGGACGTTGTCGCTGTCCCTCACCGCTTGGTTGTTAGCGCTTCTTCTGGGCATTACCATGGGCATTCTGCGCACATTGCCGCAGCGGGGCTGGCGCTGGATCGGGGGAGGCTATATCGAGCTATTCCGCAACATTCCGTTGCTGGTGCAGCTGTTTTTATGGTATTTCGTGCTACCAGAACTATTGCCGCTGTCGTGGGGCAACGCCATCAAGCGGTGGCATCCGTTGGCACAGCAGTTCTTTGCCGCTTGGTTGTGTCTGGGTTGCTTTACCGCTGCCCGTATCGCCGAGCAGGTACGCGCTGGTATCCAAGCGCTGCCCAGTGGCCAGCAGCAGGCTGGTCTAGCCCTGGGGTTGACCTTGGCACAAACCTACCGCTATGTTTTGATGCCGGCGGTTTTGCGGCTGATCCTGCCCCCTTTGACATCAGAATTTCTCAACATTTTTAAGAATTCGGCTGTGGCTACCACCATCGGTCTCATTGAGTTATCGCACCAAGCGCAGCAGCTCGTCGACTACACGGCCCAGCCCTACGAAGCCTTTATTGCCGTGACACTGCTTTATGTTCTCATTAATGCCATCATCATGGTGCTGATGCGTCGGGTTGAATCGAAGGTAGCGATGCGCCTAACCACAGCTTGAGTGTCGATAAGTGAAGGGAAAGGCCGTGGCTGCCCCTTAAGTAGAGAGCCCTACGGATTGACGCGATAAAGAAAATGGGTTATCCTGGCCCGGTGGCGGGCTATCAACGCGGTAATCGGGTTCAGACAGGAGTGATTCATTGATCCCTCGTGGTGTCAGTTGGTTGCAACAAGGAATGGCGTGGGCGACAGCGACACTGCTGGCGTTTGGCCTGTGGTTGGTGTTTACAGCCCCTCCCGATTTTCAGCAGGGGGTGACGGTGCGCATCATGTACGTGCATGTGCCGTCTGCCAAGATGTCTCTGCTGATCTATCTACTTTTGACACTGGTCAGTTTGTTGTTTTTGTGGAAGGGATACGATTGGGCCGATCGATTATCAGAAGCGGCAACGCCGGTTGGGGCCGCCTTTGCGGCGGTGACCTTGGTGACGGGCTCTATCTGGGGCAAGCCGATGTGGGGGGCTTGGTGGGCCTGGGATGCGCGGTTGACCTCAATGTTGGTGCTGTTGGTGCTTTATGTGGGTCTCATCGCGCTGCGGTCAGCCTTTGATGATGCCCGACGGGGGGCGCGAAGCACTGCGGTGATGGTATTGGTAGGCGCCGTTGATTTACCGATTATCCACTACTCTGTGCAGTGGTGGCGCACTCTGCATCAGCCCGCCTCTTTCAATGGCCCAACCTCAGCCATTGCCGCTCCTTTGCTGTGGCCGTTGTTGGTCATGTCGGTAGCCTTTTTGGCGTTAGCCTGTTACATGGTGCTGTTGAAATTTCGACTGGTGACCGTACAACGCCAACTGGAGGAGAAACTGGAGCAGGTAGAAGCATCATGACACCACCACCTCCAGATTTATACCAGCATTATGTGTGGGCCGCTTATGGTGTCGCGCTGGCACTGTATGGGGGCTTGATTCTATCGTGGCACTGGCGTTGTCGGCATGACGAACGGAAATTGCGGCAATTGTCGGCGAGTGACGAAGAGGTGGCGTCATGACGCCCGCAGCACGTAATCGGCTGCTGGTGTTGGCCACAGTGCTGGTAGTGGGCGGGGCACTGTTGGCATTGGTATTGACCTCGTTCACCGATAATCTAGTCTACTTTCAGACGCCGACCGAGATTTTGGCTTCGGCCCAGCGTTTCGACGGGCGCAAGGTACGCATTGGTGGCATGGTGCGCAACGGCTCATTGGTGCGGACGGCCGCGACCACGGAGATGCGTTTTGTGGTAACCGATGACCGTGCCAATATCACGGTATACCACCGTGGCTTACCGCCCAGCCTATTCCGAGAAGGGCAAGGGGTGATCGTCGAGGGAGTCTGGCGTGCGGGAGCGGCTGAGTTTATCGCCGATACCATTCTGGCCAAACACTCAGAAGATTACGTACCGGTGGAAATGAGCGAACAGGGGATCGCCAAATCGCGTGAGTCTCTGCTCAAAACATTGCGTTGATCCACGAACGGAGCGGTGATGCTAAATTCGGTGATGCCAATTGAAGTGATCGAATGGGGCCACTTTGCCGCCGTGATGGCGTTGCTGTTGGCGGCGGTGCAGTCACTGACAGCAGCCTGGGGCGGCTGGTATCAACAGGTCGTGTGGGTCGATGTGTCGCGGCGTGCCGTTTGGGCAGTCTGGCTGCTGTTGAGCGTGGCCATGGCGTCGCTGGTGGTGGCCTTTTTACAACATGATTTTTCAGTCCGTTACGTAGCCGAACACTCGTCACGGGCCCTGCCGCTGTTTTACCTAGCCACGGCGTTATGGGGAGGACATGAGGGCTCGTTGTTGCTGTGGGCTTGGCTGCTGGCGCTGTTTGCCGCCCTGGCCGTCTGGCGTCACGGGTCGTTACGATCCCCCACCCTGCCCTTACCATCCCTTGCAGCCCTGTTGGCTATCCTCGGTGCAGTGGTCGTCGGTTTTTTGTTGTTGATCCTATTTCTTTCCAGCCCATTTCAACGCCTGTGGCCACCACCAACGGATGGTCGTGATCTGAACCCACTGCTGCAAGATCCGGGCATGGTGTTTCACCCGCCCTTCCTCTATCTGGGCTATGTTGGTTTTGCGGTTCCCTATGCCTTGGCGATGGCAACGCTGTTGACCGGTCGGTTGTACGACGATTGGGTGGTGACCTGCCGACGTTGGATCTTGTTTGCTTGGGCAATGTTGACGACTGGCATTGTTTTTGGTGCCTATTGGGCCTATTACGAGCTGGGCTGGGGGGGCTATTGGGCCTGGGATCCGGTCGAGAATGCCTCTTTCATGCCCTGGCTGACCAGCACCGCGCTACTGCACTCAATGATGGTCCAACAACGACGCCATATTTTTCGAACTTGGAATCTATTTTTGATTATTACCACCTTCGCTTTAGCCCTACTGGGAACCTTTTTGGTCCGTTCCGGGGTGCTGTCGTCGGTGCACGCCTTTGCGACCGATCCCGGACGGGGTGTCTATCTGCTGGTTTTTATGGCGGTGGTGTTGCTGGGCTCATTTGGCATCCTGACGTTACGCTCGGATCGTCTGCAAGCGACCGTGCGCTTACCAAGCATGGTCTGCCGCGAAAGCACCTTTTTGTTTAATAATTTATTTTTTGTTGCGGCTGCCGCGACGGTGTTATTGGGAACCTTGTATCCGTTGGCCATTGAGACGCTGAGCGACAGCAAGGTCTCTGTTGGCGCCCCCTATTTCAACAAGGTATTCGTCCCCATCATGCTCGCGGTCTTGCTATTGATGGGGTTGGGTCCATCCATCCCCTGGCGTCATGCCTCATTAGCACAGCTGCGCCGTTATTTTTTAATTCCTGCTCTGGTGGCTATAGGGGTCGTACCGCTTATATGGTGGGGGCTAGCGATTCACAATGGCTATGGCGTAATTGCGGCGGCTATTGTTCTATTCGTGGTGATGAGCCATGGTGGTGATATCATGCGTGCCTATTGGCGCAGTACCGATCGTCAATTTATGCGGCTGGTACTGCGCAATAAGCGCCGTTACGGGGGGTTATTGACCCATTTTGGCTTATTGATCCTGGTATCCGGGCTGGTCGGATCCGGTCTTTTCAAGCAGGAACGCGATTTGGTGATGCGACCGGGTGACACCACCCACATTGGGGCTTGGCAGCTTACCTTCGAGGCCATAGGACAGCGTTCTCAACACAACTGGCAGGCCGACGAGGGTCGTTTTAGCGCCCAACGTTCTGGTGGTGGAGCATCCGTCACCCTGCAACCGCAAAAGCGCATCTATCAACGATCGCCACAACCGACCACCGAAGCAGCGATTTACTCCAGCTGGCGCGAAGATCTCTATCTGGTGTTGGGGGACCCGGCTGGTGATGACGGGGCCTGGACTATCCGCATCTATCTCAATCCACTGGTGGTTTGGATATGGTGGGGAGCCGGGGTGATGATCCTTGGGGTTGGCTTATCGCTATTGGACCAACCAAGACAACGACTTGTAGAGAATTAAGGCCACCATCGCCGAACTAGGTATGGTGATCACCCAGGTGATGACGATCTCGGCTGCCATGCTCCAACGAATGCGTTTGGGTCGTTCGGCAGCGCCGATTCCCAAAATGGTCGAGCTAACGACGTGAGTCGTGGAAACAGGAGCACCGAAGTGGGAGGCCCCGAGCACCACTAGGCCGGAAGCCAGCTGCGACTCCATGGCATGGACCGGGCGGATTTTATAGATACCAAAGGCCAATGTTTTTACAATGCGCCAACCACCGAACAGAGTGCCCAGGGTAATCATAATGGCCGAGACAACCATGACCCACGTTGGCACATAGAAATGGTCGGTAAAGCCATTGAGGAGCAACACCATAGCAATGATGCCCATGCTTTTCTGCGCATCGTTGGTGCCGTGCGCGTAGGACAAGCCGGCAGTGGTCACGTATTGAGACCATTTTAGGTATTTGTTGATCGACGTTGAATTGATCAACGTTAACAGAAAGTAGCCTACTTTGTAGACGGCAAACCCAACCAAACCGCCCAGGATCGGTGATAAGATCAGCGATGCCAGCACTTTAGTAAAGCCGACCAGCTGACCAGTACTGGCAAAGGTGGTGACGCCCCATAGCACGTAGTCGGACCCGGTGGCGGCCAGAGTGGCGCCGACCAAACCACCCACCAGTGCATGCGAAGAGGAAGATGGCAGACCGAACCACCAAGTAATCAGGTTCCAACTGCTGGCCGCTAATACGGCGGTCAGGATGATGGTGGTCGATATCAGCGGCGGCAAGTGGTCAACGGTGACGATTTTGCCAATGGTGTTGGCGACCGCCGTGCCGCCCAGCAACGGACCGATCATGGTAAAAAGGCTGACGACCAAAACTGCCCGAGCGGGGGTCATGGCACTGCACGCCACCACCGAGGCGGTCATATTGGAGGCATCGTGAAAACCATTGGTAAAATCAAAAGCTAACACCGCAATGATCGTCAGTACAGCCAGAACAAGCGCGAGATCAATGGTCAACGGAGTTCTCCTTTTTGATTGTGTCGAAAGCCATGCGGGGTTATTCTATCAAATGGATAACAGATGGACAACCGGACCTGTTCTGTGCGATAATTCGGCCCTCGTTACGATGATAGAGGATATAGTTTATGGAGCGATTACTACTAAAATTCGGGTTGGCACTCGTGTTGATTGTCAGCCTCATCACCGGTCAGGCGTACGCTGCGCCGGATCAGACGGCCTCTGCAAAAAAAGGGACAAAGCCAATGGTTCTTCTTTCGACCTCAATGGGAGATATCAAAATCGCTCTGGACGCCGATAAGGCGCCGGTCACGGTGGCAAATTTTCTTGCCTATGTCAACGACGGCTTTTTTAACGGTACCGTGTTTCATCGTGTCATCCGTGGTTTTATGATCCAGGGGGGGGGAATGGAAGCCAACCTCATGCCAAAAAAAACGCGGGCACCCATCAAAAACGAAGCCGATAATGGCCTAAAAAATCTGCGCGGCACCATTGCCATGGCGCGGACCCAGGACATTAATAGTGCCACGGCGCAATTTTTTATCAACTTAGCAGACAATGCCTTCCTTGATCATGGCAGTCGCGATTTTGGCTATGCGGTATTTGGTCAAGTCGTTGAAGGCATGGAAATTGTTGATAAAATTGCTGGGGTGCCAACTGGTGACCGTGGCGCTCATCAAAATGTACCGTTACAGGCGATCAGCATTTTATCGGCAACAGCAGTCAAGACGGCTGAGCCATAAACAAGCGAGGGGGAGACAAAAATGGCCACCGGAGGAACGCCGCAAACAGTGGTGCTGGCAACGTCGTTTGGGGACATTATCATTGCCCTGGATATTACCCACTCCCCCATTACGGTGGCCAATTTTCTCTCTTATGCTAATGATCGTTTCTACGACAGCACCATATTCCACCGGGTCATCCCTGGCTTTATGATCCAGGGGGGTGGTTTTAATGCCAACATGACCATCAAACCAACTCAAACGCCGATCCGCAACGAGGCCAGTAACGGTCTGAGTAATTTGCGCGGCACCATTGCTATGGCGCGTACTTCAGATCCAAACAGCGCTACGTCACAGTTTTTTATCAACGTTGTTGACAACACCTTTCTCGACTATAGTGCAACCAATGCCGGTTATGCTGTCTTTGGCCGTGTGGTAGAGGGGATGGATGTGGTGGATCGTATCGCCGCTGTTACCACCGGCAACTCGGGAGCTTACCAGGATGTTCCGGTCTCCACCATTGCCATCCGTACCGTATTGGCTGCTCCAGCTGGCCTTGACCTGGATCGTAGCGACGATAGCGGTGCCTCCAGCAGTGACAACATCACTGGCAACAGCAGCGACCTGACCATCAGTGGCATCGGTCAAAAAGGGGCTACGGTGACACTGTTTGACGACCAAAACAACGATGGGATCGTTGATGATGGGGAGTCGTTCGGAACTACCGCTGTTTCAGCCTCCACCGGCAAGTGGAGCAAGGATGTGGCCCTATCAGCCGGTACCCACACCCTGCGTACCTTGCAAAAAAGTAATACCGCGACCAGCTCGGTATCGGAAGCGTTACTGGTTGTGGTGGATGAGGCTCAATCGGCCATTGCCCCCACCATCGGCCGAGTGAGTATCGCGGCAGATGGCAGCGAAGGGAATAACGCCTCCGGCTATCCCTCGCTATCGGCCGATGGCCGCTTAGTGGCCTTTGTCAGTGATGCTAGCAACCTAGTCTCTGGCGATAGCAATGGGACTGCGGATGTTTTTGTTTACGATAACAGCAGCCACAGAACCAGCCGGGTCAGTGTTGGTATCGGTGGGGTTCAGGGCAATGGCAACTCCTCTTTGCCGTCCATCTCGGCTGATGGCCGTTGGGTAGCATTCGGCAGTTATGCCAGCAATCTGGTCTCTGGCGACAGCAACGGGATGCGGGATGTCTTCGTCTACGATACCACGCTCAGGCAAACCAGCCGGGTCAGTGTGGCCAACGGTGGCGGTCAGAGCAACGGTCACTCCTGGCAACTCTCCATTTCGTCTGATGGCCATTTTGTCGCCTTTGACAGCGACGCCAGCAACCTCGTTTCTGGCGACAGCAATGGTAACCGAGATGTTTTTGTCTATGATACCACACTGAGACAGACCAGCCGGATTAGTGTGGCCAGCGATGGCGGCCAGAGCAATGACGTTTCTTATTTTCCGTCCATCTCGGCCGATGGCCGTTGGGTGGCATTTTTAAGTCGGGCTAGTAATCTCGTGTCTGGTGATGATAACGGCGTTTGGGATGTTTTTGTCCACGACCGCACCCTCGGGCAAACCAGCCGAGTCAGTATTTCCAGCGATGCTGTTCAGGGCAATGGCGATTCCACCTATCCTTCCATTTCGGATGATGGTCGTTTCGTGGCCTTCATGAGCAGTGCTGATAACCTAGTTGCCAACGACAGCAATAGCAAACAGGATGTTTTTGTCCACGACCGCACCCTTAACCAAACCATTCGCGTCAGCGTGGCGAACGATGGCAGCCAAGGCAGCGACGGCTCCGGCCTGCCCTCGATCTCTGCCGATGGTCGTTTCGTGACCTTTACCAGTTATGCCAATAATTTAGTCTCTGGTGATGACAACGATGCGGCTGATATTTTTATCCACGATGTGAGCCTCAAACAGACCGTACGCGTCAATGTGGCCAGCAACGGCGCCCAAGGCCGCTACGACTCCCTTAACTCTTTTATTTCGGATGATGGTCGTCTGGTCGCATTTGCTAGCTACGCCGATAACCTCGTTGCCGGCGGGGCCAATAATGTTCCAGATATTTTCCTGGTGGCGCTTGATGTTGACAACACCACGACGACACCAACAGGCATCGCCTCCCCATCGGCCCTTGATCTGGCCGTCGTTGACGACAGTGGTGCCTCCAGCAGCGACAACATCACCGGCAAAATCGGCTTGACCGTTACCGGTACTGGCGAAGTCGGTGCTAAAATAACGCTGTTCGATGGCAGCAGCAACAAGGGGACGGCAACGGTGACGGCAGCAGGCAGCTGGAGCGTCAAGGTGTCGGGTCTCAGCCAAGGGAACCATTCGTTCACTGCCAAGCAGGCTATTGCGGGCCAGTTAAGTGACGCATCAGAGCCGCTGGATGTCGTCATCGATACCACGGCGCCATCGGCCCCGAGCGGATTGGATCTGGCCGACCAGAGTGATCTTGGCCTCTCAGCAACAGATAATATCACTAGCGTGACCGAAAGTCTGAGCATCAGTGGCCGTGGCGAGGCCGGCGCCACCGTGGTGCTATTCGCTGATAAAAACAAGAATGGTCGGTGGGACAGCGGCGAGTTAAAAGCGACACCTCCTCTCGGTGATACCGATGGGCTAACAGGCATTGTGGTCGGTGCAGAAGGCGGCTGGAGCGGTGTTTTTACGGCGTTGCCAGCTGGGAACCATACCATCGTCGCCACCCAGGCCGACGTTGCCGGTAATGTCAGCAAGGCGGCGCCAGCGTTGCTGCTCACCATTGACACCACACCACCGGCAGCCCCGACCAAACTAGATTTAGCTGCTGAAGATGACAGTGGCAGCAGCAGCAGCGATCATACTACCGGCGTGACGGAGAACCTGACCATCACCGGTGCGGGTGAAAAAGGTGCCAGGATCTACCTGTTTGAAGGCGATGAGGTCGATATTGGCAGCGCGTTGGCCACCGCCACAGTAGGAAATAATGGTCAATGGAGCACTGACGTGGCCCTGGCGGTGGGCGACCATACCCTTAAAGCGGTACAGAGCGATTTAGCCGGCAATCTCAGCCCGGTTTCGGCAGCGTTGAATCTTAACATCTATGAGGCGGTACTGCCGGAGGCTCCTGCCGTGCTAGCCCTGTTGGCCAGCGATGATACCGGCGTTGTCGGTGACGCCCTCACCAGCAAAAGCAAGGGGCTCACCATCACCGGGACGGGGATCCCCGGCGCCAAGGTTGTTTTGTCGGAAGGGAGTGGCGTTGCCAAAGCGATTGGGACGGCTACCGTCACCACGACGGGCAGTTGGAATGTCAAGGTGGCCAGTCTGACGGTCGGGCCGCACCCCCTTACTGCCAAGCAGACCCTCAACGGCGAGACCAGTCAGGCCTCCGAACCACTATTGTTGTCAGTCGATAACAGCGTGCCAGCGGCTCCATCTGGTATACAGCTGAACGGCGATACCAAAACCAACGTCACCCTGCTGACGGGAACCGGTGTGGCCATTGCCGGCAGTGGCAGTGAGGGGGCTACGGTAACGCTGTTTGATGACGTCAACAAAAATAGTAAAATGGATGCGGGCGAACAATTGGTCACCGCCGAACCAATTGTGGTCGCTGACGGTCTATGGACAACCCACACTGGTCTTACCGGTGGCAGCCATGCCATTAGAGCTTTCCAGACCAGTCTGGCTGGTACGGTCGGCAAGGTATCGACAGCATTGACGGTTACGGTGCAGACACCGGGTAGCTTTGATTTGGCCACCGACGATGACACTGGCCTGTCCAAGAGCGACAATATCACTAACAAGAGCAGCGGCTTGACTCTATCGGGAACAGTCTTCTCGGGTGGTAGAAGCGTGACCTTGTTCGTCGATGGGGAACCATCGGCCACTGTGGTAGCGTCAAAGGGACTGTGGAAAACCGACCTTTCTCTAAACCATAAAGAGGCTCCTTACGCCATTACCGCTACCCAAATCAATACCGATGGTAGCGTCAGTGAGCCGTCAACGCCATTCTACTTGACCGTGGACCAGTTGGCACCGGAAACTGCGCCCGTGGTGACTGCTGTTGTTGGTGGTACCTTGCTGGACGATGGGGGCTATATCACCAATCGGACAACCAATCTGGTAGTTACCGGCAGCAGTGCCGAACCGGGAGCTGCGGTGACCCTGATTGAAAACAACAAGGCCATCGGCACCGGCTTTGCCGATGGCCAAGGCAACTGGAGTGTCACTTTTGCCAGAGTGGCCAATGGCGGACACACAGTGAAAGTGCAGCAGGCGGATCTAGCCGGTAATATTGGCCCCATTTCAACAGAATCGTATGTATGCACGGTCGATAGTATCGCTCCGGCAGCCCCAACCGGCTTGAAAGCAACGGGCAACGTGGTCACTGGTAAAGGGGAAAAGGGAGCTAGCCTCACTTTGTTCAACGATAGCAACAACGATGGCAAACTCAACGCTGGCGAGTTGATCGGTGAGCCCTTATTGGTCGATGCGGCAACGGGCAACTGGAGCACTGCTGTAGATTTACCCGCTGGCAAATATCCTCGTATCAAGGCGGTCCAGAGCGATTTAGCTGGCAACGTCAGCAGGGTTTCTGCCGCTGTGAGTGTGACAATAGCGGCGGCCAGTTTATCGCGGGCATTGCAACAGGGTTATGGCGATAACCGGATTGCCAGCCTGTTGTCTCCCCTCACCCCCCAACCCCCTCTTCCACAAATCCAACTTACTGGCACCCCCTTTTAACAACGACGACAGGAGCAACTATGACAACCGGAAATTTACTCATTGCCCAAGGGGGCGGCCCTACCGCAGTGATCAATCAATCATTGGTAGGGGCAGTGCTAGAAGCGCGCCGCTTTCCAGCCATTCATCATGTCTACGGGGCACGTTTTGGGGTGCGCGGCATTGTCGACGAGAATTTTGTTGATTTAGGCCAAGAGAGTCGGCATAACTTAGAACAGGTCGCCGCAACACCGGGTTCGGCACTTGGCTCGACGCGTGACAAACCAGATGACAATTATTGTTCGAATATTTTTAAGGTTCTAAAGCAATATAATATTCGTTGGTTTTGCTATATCGGTGGTAACGACTCCTCTGATACCCTTAACATCGTCAGTGAATTTGCTCGTCGTGCCAACTATGACCTAACGGCTATTCATATCCCCAAAACCATCGATAACGACCTGATGGAAAACGACCACACTCCTGGTTTTCCCTCAGCGGCCCGTTTCGTTGCCTCAGCCATGGCGGGTGTCGATCTCGATAATCGTGCCTTGCCGGGGGTTTATGTCGCTGTGATCATGGGACGTCATGCTGGATTTCTCACCGCTGCGACGGCGATGGCGCGCCGCCACCCAGACGATGGTCCCCATCTGATTTATCTGCCCGAACGTAATTTTCATGAACAGCAGTTCTTGACCGATGTCAAACAGGTGTATGACCGGCTGGGTCGCTGTGTTATCGCCGTTTCAGAAGGGATTCACGATGCCAACGACCAACCGATCGTCACCCAACTGCAACAGCAGGTGGAACGAGACGCCCATGGCAATGTCCAATTATCCGGAACTGGAGCCTTGGCCGATCTTTTAACCAATCTGATCAAAACCAAATTGGGCCTTAAGCGGGTGCGTGGTGACACCTTGGGCTATTTGCAGCGCTCTTTTGCCGGTGTCGTTTCCACGGTGGATCAGTCCGAAGCACGTGAGGTAGGAGAGAAAGCGGTGCAGTTTGCCTTGTACCAGGGAGAAAGTGGTAGCGTCACCATCAACCGCGTTGGAAATTACTTGGTTGATTACCGTTTAGTGCCCTTGTCTCAGGTAGCGGGGAAGACGCGCACCATGCCAACTGAATTTATCGCCAGCAGCGGCGCTGATGTAACGGCGGCCTTTCGTCACTACTTGGCACCGTTATTGGGAGAACCGTTAGCCGTTACGGCCAGACTACGAGCACCAACGGTATCACGTGTGGGATAGATGACCGCTTCACTGCCGCCAACGGAATCGCGCATCCGTGAGATTCCCTACAATTATACCTCCTTCTCCGATCGTGAAATCGTGCACCGTTTTCTCGGTGAGGAGATGTGGCAGGTATTGGATCAACTGCGCGAGCAACGGCGCACCGGTCGTTCGGCACGGCTGCTGTTTGAAGTGTTGGGGGATCTATGGATCGTATCGCGCAATCCGTTCCTACAAGACGATTTGCTGGAAAATCCCAAACGTCGGGACGCTTTTTTTAACATTCTCTGGCAGCGTGTTGGCCAGATTGAGGCCCGTGCCGACCATAACCAACTGGTATTGCGTTTGGTGGAGCATACCCGTCGAGCAGTGCATAATCTGCTAACCTGGCTGGAACAGCAGCTTGAGCTGCGCCAGCAGACCGTGCGTCGACTCTCTCACTACACCCAAAAAGATAATATTGACTTTAGTGGTTTTGCTCGTGTCTCTCATGTAACAGATGCGACAGACTGGCGGGTAGAATATCCTTTTGTGGTCATCACCCCGGATCGTGAAGAGGAGGTAGCCGCCATTGTTCACGGCTGCATCGCGCTCGGACTGACCATCATTCCACGTGGTGGGGGGACCGGTTACACTGGTTCAGCAGTACCGTTGTTTCCGGATACGGCCGTCATCAATACCGAAAAGCTGACCAGGATCGACCCAGTGGTAATCCGCCCTATTGCTGGCTGGCCAGAGCCAGTCGCTACCATGCGGGTTGGGTCGGGAGTGGTAACCAAGCGCGTCTCCGAGGCAGCTGAACAAGCCGGATGGGTGTTTGCCGTCGACCCGACCTCACAAAATTCCTGTACCATCGGTGGTAATATTGCCATGAATGCCGGCGGTAAAAAAGCGGTGTTGTGGGGCACCACCCTGGACAACTTGGTTTCTTGGCGCATGGTGGACGCCAATGGTCGCTGGATGGAGGTAACCCGTCTCAATCATAACCTGGGCAAAATCCATGAGCTGCCCGAGGCACGGTTTCAGGTAGCCCATTACCGTGAGGATGGGGTAACCCTTGACGGCACACCGACGCTGTTGTCGGTATCACGCGAGCAGCTGCGTAAGACCGGTTTAGGCAAGGATGTCACCGATAAATTCTTAGGCGGCATTCCCGGCATCCAAAAAGAGGGGTGCGATGGTCTTATTACCAGCGCGGTGTTTGTCTTGCATCGGTTGCCGCGTTTTATTCGCACCGTCTGTCTGGAGTTCTTTGGTGCTGACCTGTCGCAAGCGGTGGCGGCCATTGTGGCGGTTAAACAATACCTAGATGCCCATGCAACCGTTCAGTGTGCTGGTTTGGAGCACCTGGATGAGCGTTATGTGCGTGCCATTGGTTATAACACCAAAGCCTCGCGCCACGAACGCCTCAAGATGGTGCTGTTGGCCGATCTGGTCAGCGATGATGAGCCGCAGTTGGCACAAGCTGCCTCCCATATCGTCCATTTAGCCAATCGTTGTGACGGGGAGGGATTTATTGCCGTCACGCCCGAGGCACGCCATCGTTTTTGGGCGGATCGCGCCCGCACGGCCGCCATCGCCGCCCACACCAATGCCTTCAAAATCAATGAAGATGTGGTCATTCCCCTGGAACGGTTGGCCGAATACAACCGAGGCATCGAGCGCATCAACATTGAGCAATCAACCCGCAATAAGCTGGTGCTGATCCAACAGTTACGAACACTGCTCAGCGATGGCTCGTGGCAGCGTCTTTGGTCCGCTCATGACAATGTTCGGCAAGAGCACGATGACATTGTTGTCGGCAAAATAGGCGCCGCGTTGGAACTATTGGCACGGGTTGAATGGCGTTGGCAAGGGTTATTGGACCACCTTGATGAGCAAGCCAATCTCCATGGTGAACTGCTGCACGAAGAAGAGCGGCAACGCACGACCGCAGATGACACCTTATTGACGTTACTGTTGCGCCGCGATGTCCGCATCTCCTATCGTGCCGAGATCGAACGACCGCTGCACAATGTCTGGGCGGGCGATTTTTGGTTGCCGCTGTGGCGCAAAGTGGCGGAAATCCACACCAGCGTCAAATCAAGCCGTCTGTTCATCGCTTTACACATGCACGCTGGCGACGGCAATGTCCATACCAACATCCCGGTTAATTCCAATGACTACGAGATGTTGCAGGAGGCCACCCGCATGGTGGATCGCATCATGCGTCTGGCGGTGCAGCTGGGCGGATGTGTCTCGGGTGAACATGGCATCGGCATGACCAAACTTAATTACCTGGATGCCCAAGAGATTGGCGAGTTCCAACACTATAAATCCCAGATCGATCCTCATGGTCATTTCAACCGCGGTAAATTGTTGCCTGGGGCTGACCTGCGTAATGCCTACACACCGTCATTGCGGTTGGTACAAGAAGAGGCCTTGATCCTGCGTGAGAGCGCCTTGGGCGACTTAAACGATGCCATCCGCAATTGTTTGCGTTGTGGCAAGTGCAAAGCTGTTTGTACCACCCACGTACCGACAGCCAATCTACTCTTCTCCCCGCGCAATAAAATCCTGGCGGCCGGATTGATCATTGAGGCCTTTTTACACGAGGAGCAGACCCACCGTGGTTTATCGGTGCGCCATTTTGATGAATTAAACGAGGTAGCTGACCACTGCACCATCTGCCACCGCTGTGCGGTCCCCTGCCCGGTCAATATCGACTTTGGTCAGGTAACGATGCTGATTCGCGATATTTTGCGAGCGCGTGGCCAAAAACGCCGTTCTCTCGGCAGCCAGCTAGCAATGGCCTTCCTGACCATCACCGATGCCCGTTCCATCGAATGGCTGCGGGATACCGTATTGCGTTGGGGTTATACTGCTCAGCGCACCGCTCACGCCTTGGCCAAACGCATGGCTTGGTTAGCCCCAAAACAACAGCGGCCTCGCGCCACCAACCATCCCCCTTCATTCAAGGCGCAAGTGATCCATCTGGTCAACCGGCCGTTGCCGGGGCGTCTGCCCATTCACAGCAGCCGGGCACTACTCGGTCTTGATCGCGACACCCATTTGGTTTCGATTATTCGTGATCCCCGCATGAGCAACAACAACGGCGATGACAACGAAGCGGTATTTTACTTCCCAGGCTGTGGTTGTGAGCGGTTGTTCAGCGATGTCTCGCTAGCGGTATTAGCGGTGTTGACCCATCTAGGCCTACGCACAGTATTGCCGCCGGGTTATCTTTGTTGTGGCTTTCCCCAAGCAGCCACGGGCAATACCCAATTGTCACGGCAGATCGTCACCAGAAACCGGGTGTTGTTCCATCGTTTGGCTACCACTTTACGCTATCTTGATATCGGTACGGTCGTCGTTTCCTGCGGCACTTGTCTTGGGCAAATGACCCAGTATGAGTTTGATAAGATATTCCCTGGCTGTCGCATCATGGACATCCACGAGTATCTGTTGGAAAAAGGGGTGCAAACGACGGCGGCTGCGGGAAGCGCGCCGTTTTTATTCCACGACCCGTGTCATTCACCCAGCCACATTCATAATCCGTTACAGGTAGCGAGTGCACTATTGGGGGGAGAGGCCATTTTATCGGACCGTTGTTGCGGTGAGGCCGGTACCTTCGCGGTGGCCCGTCCCGATATTGCCACCCAGGCTCGTTTCCGCAAGGAGGAGTCGTTGCAGGAGGGGATACGGTGTGTAGCAACAACGGCTACGGCCTCTCCTGTACCCATCTATACCACTTGTCCCTCCTGTCTACAGGGATTGTCGCGTTATCGTGCCGACCTACCGATCGAAGCAGAATTCCTAGTGGTCGAGGTGGCACGCCGCCTACTGGGACCCGATTGGATGACACGTTTTATTGAGCAGGCCCGCCACGGGGCCATTGAACGGGTGCTGCTATGACCCTATCCGAACTCAAGCAGCTGAAAGATCGTTATGAGTTTGACGGCGGACGTCAGGCCATGGGGGTCCGTCTCACTGCAGCCCAAGCCGCTGATCTGCGGTGGGAACTCTACCAGATCTATGGCAATGACCCCGGCCAAAGCCTGATGACCTTGTATGGCTTAGCCGTTCTGTCGACCGATGCCCCATCGTTGCAATTTGAAATCTAATCCCCCACCCCGCCCTCTCCCACAAGGGGAGAGGGTAAAGAAATCGCTCCATGCTCCCCCCTCTCCACCTGTGGGAGAGGGGGCCGGGGGCTGAGGGGGGTGCCAAGCCCGATCATGACACAGCCAACATGGCCACCGGCGTTGCAACCGTTGTATCAGCAATGGCTGGCGGCACAGCCGGCCCCTGCAGCCAAAACGGCATCACCGCCTGCAGCAGCTCCTGGTCCAGGCACTCGCGTGGTCGTTACAGCTTGGGATCACGGCATCCAAGGGACTGATCGATTTATCGCCCTAATGGGCAAAAATATCCTCCCCTTCCCAACCAGCCAAGTCTAGCGCCACCCGTACCGATAGAAAATCCATGCAGGCACGGGCCAGGGAATCGCGCTGCTCGCGCCTCAAGATGGCCTCTAATTTATCACGAACGGCCAGCAATAACGTCACATCGTTGGCAGCGTACTGCTGTTGTTCCGGCGACAGCGTCTCACTGGCCCAGTCGGAAGACTGTTGATCCTTGTTCATGTCAACACCGAAAAATTCTCGGGTTAGGTCTTTCAATCCGTGTCGATCGGTGTAGGTACGACCGATACGTGAGGCTATTTTGGTGCAATAAACGGGATAGACCTGTATCCCCAACCAATAGAGCAGTGTGGCCATGTCGTAACGGGCAAAGTGGAACACCTTCTCCACTTGGTGAAACTCCAACAGTTGCTTAAGACGTGGCGTTTCCCTCTCTTCGCGGATCTTGACCAAGGTGACCACCCCCTCGGCATTACACATCTGGACCAGACACAACCGGTCGCGTCGGACACAGAGACCACGCGTTTCGGTATCCACCGCTAACTGCGGGCTGTTGAGATAAATTTGCAAACGCTCTTCATCCAAGTCATCCAATAAGATAACTGGGGGGTGAACGGGTAGATTCATGGTGTGTTAGTCCCCTCGTTAACTTCCGGTGCCGGGTTGACCCGCTGCAACTGTAGACCCACCCCAGCAGCCGTTATCCGCATAACTCTGCACTCCAGCAGGGTGTTCTGGCCAAACAGATCGACAGCAATCCGGCACGCCATGCCCACCTGGACCCTCTCTCCAATCGGATGGTCAGGTTCCAGCAGGTAGCCACCAAAGCCGGCATCACGGGCATAACCAGCAATCTCACTCCCATCCGGTAGCAATAAAACGACATGTTCGTTAAACGGCACTCGATCATGTTGACGTTTGTTGCTCATGTCATTACCGCACGGCAAGCCGTTTCTCAAAATAGGCAATAGTCGGCTTGAGCCCCTCTCGTAGTGGGATTTTTACATCCCACCCCAGCTTTTCCCGCGCTAGCGAGATATCGGGTTGGCGTTGGCGCGGATCGTCGTGTGGCAGAGGGCGGAACTCCAACTTTGCTGCCGAACCGGTCAAGTCGAGCACCTGCTGTGCCAACTCCAAAATAGTAAATTCACCCGGATTTCCCAGATTGACCGGCCCGGTAAAATCGTCTGGAGAGGCCATCAAACGCAAGAAACCGTCTATGAGGTCATCCACATAGCAGAAAGAACGGGTCTGACTGCCATCGCCATAGATGGTAAGTGGCCGACCTTGCAGGGCTTGCACAATAAAATTAGAAACAACACGGCCATCGTCCGGGTGCATGTGCGGACCATAGGTATTGAAGATGCGGGCGACTTTGATCGGTAAATGGTGCTGGCGGTGGTAGTCGAAAAACAGAGTCTCAGCACAGCGCTTACCCTCATCGTAGCAGGCACGGAAACCAATCGGATTGACATGACCCCAATAATCCTCGGTCTGCGGATGAATGTGGGGATCGCCGTACACCTCACTGGTCGAGGCTTGCATGATCCTGGCTTTGACCCTCTTTGCCAAACCGAGCATATTGATGGCGCCATGGACACTGGTTTTTGTGGTTTGCACCGGATCAAACTGATAATGGACCGGTGAGGCAGGACAAGCCAAGTTATAAATCTCATCCACCTCGACAAAGAGTGGGAAAGTGACGTCGTGACGGATCAACTCAAAGTGGGCATGATCCAGTAAGGGCAAGATGTTATCGCGGGTGCCGGTAAAAAAATTGTCGAGACAAAGCACCTCATGGCCTTGGTTGAGGAGTTTCTCGCACAGGTGCGACCCCAGAAAACCAGCGCCACCCGTTACCAGCACCCGCTTGCGTTGATAATTTTTCATGTCATCTTGTTCCAGTCTAAGCCAATCGTTTAAGTGCAACATAGCCCACCTGAGGCTTTTCACATTGCCCTATGATAGCGCCATATTGTAGAATAGCAAGTGGGCAAATAGCAATCCGTATGGAGATAACGTCCGCCATGGGAAAAGACAAAATCGCTATTATCGGTCTTGGTTACGTCGGGTTACCACTGGCCGTCGAGTTTGGCAAACACTATCCAACAGTTGGCTTTGACCTCAAAGAATCTCGCGTTGAACAACTACGCGCCGGCCATGACCACACCCTGGAGGTAGACACTGAGGAGTTGCAGCAGGCACAACAACTCTCTTTTACCACCCATATTGAGGCCATTGCCGATTGTAACATCTACATTGTTGCCGTACCGACACCGGTCAACAGCCATCGGCAACCCGATTTTGCACCGCTGTTGGGCGCCTCGGAAACAGTGGGGCGGGTATTAAAACGTGACGACCTAGTCATCTACGAGTCAACTGTTTACCCGGGTGCTACCGAGGAGGTATGTGTGCCGGTGTTGCAACGTTGCTCGGGTTTGATTCTTAACCAAGATTTCTGTATTGGGTACAGTCCAGAACGGATCAATCCAGGAGACCGGGCCCATCGGCTGACGACCATTCGTAAAGTCACCTCCGGCTCAACAGCTGCTGCTGCCGAACGAGTCGATGCCCTGTACCGGCGTGTTATCCATGCGGGGACCTTTCGTGCCAGCTCAATTCGCGTTGCCGAAGCAGCAAAAGTGATTGAAAACACTCAACGTGATGTTAATATTGCTCTGATCAATGAGCTCGCCATGATTTTTAATCGATTAGGAATCGATACCTGTGAAGTCCTTGAAGCT